>JBEBWQ010000151.1:0-5945 GCA_040392075.1 Microbacterium sp. | reverse complement strand
ACCGGTTCGGGCCGGGGCCGCGGGACGCACGTCGTCCCGCGGACCCGGCCGTCCGCGCATCGAGGGTCACGACGAACGGATCCTCGATGCGGTGACGGCGCTGATCGACGGCGACGAGCCGGTCACCGTGAACGCCGTCGTCGCCCGCAGCGGCGTGAGCCGGGCGGCGCTGTACCGACGGTGGCCCCATATGACGGATCTCGTCGCGGCCGCGCTCGACCGCGGCCGCGCGGACAACACGATCGACCTGTCAGGCGATGTCAAGAAGGCCCTCATCGACATGATGTTCGGCGACCTGCCCGCCGCCCGCGGCCGAGAGTACACCGAGCGACGATTCCGCAGGCGCCTCTCGCTCGTCATGGCCAACGCCGACCTGCAGCGCGCCTACTGGTCCTCCCACGTCCGGCGTCGGCGCAGCACCACCGCGAGAGCGCTCGCCGTGGCCGTGGAGCGGGGCGAGCTGCGCGCGCACATCGACATCGAGGCCTGCATCGACGCGATCAACGGCGTCTTCTACTACCAGTCCGTCGTCCGCGGCACGCGCATCGACGACCCGGCGGCGCTCGCGCGGTGCCGTGAGGCGTTCGAGACGATCTGGCGGGGGATGACGGCCTGAGGGGGGCCGAGCCCCGCCCTCCTCGCGTGCGCACCCCCCTCCGGTCGGATCGCTCGCGGGGAGCGGATCACCTTCCGCGGGATGATCCGCATGCCCGTTCCCTGCGGACCGACCGCTCGGCTGGCGATCGACAGAGCGCGGACGCTCTCTGCCAGGGGCCGGACGTCCGCATCAGCCGGCGTCTCAGAACCGACATGGATGTCGCCCTCGAGCCCGGGCAGGACGGAGACGGCGGAGAGTCTCGGGGCTTCGCTCCCCCTTCCGCACGCGCACCTACAGGCGCGTCGTGCGCACTACTGCGTATTGCGTGGTACTGTGCCTTCAACAGGTGAGAGGAGCGTTCGTGGATACCACCCAACTGCTCAAGGGAGTGCTGGACGCCGCCGTGCTCGCGGTCGTGCAGCACGACGACGGGTACGGCTACGACATCGTGCGACGGCTGCGCGACGCGGGGCTCGGCGATGTCGGCGACGCCTCGGTGTACGGGACGCTGCGCCGCCTGTACGCCGCGGGCTCGCTCTCCAGCTACGTCGTCCCCTCGGAGGGCGGCCCGCACCGCAAGTACTACGCCATCACCGCGCCGGGCCGGGAGCTGCTGACCCGGCAGCGCGAGGACTGGACGCGCTTCGCCACCGCGATGACCGCCCTGCTCGAATCCCCCTCCAGCCCCTCCCTGCGCGCGATCGGAGAGAAGCGATGACCGTGACGACCTCCCCCACTGCCCCCGTCCCCGACATCGACGAGCGGATCACCGCCTTCGCCGCCGCCGTCCGCGCGGAGCTCGCCGACCTCAGCTCCGACGAAGCGGACGACCTCACCGACGGCCTGGAGGCGGACCTGGCCGAACAGGCCGCCGACAGCGGCGAGGAGTTCGCCCTGCCCGAGCCCGCCGCCTACGCCGCGGAGCTGCGCGCGGCGGCGGGGCTCCCCGAGCGGACCGCGGCCGCGGCGGCGAGACCACAGCTACGTGAGCGATGGGCGGCGTGGCGCTCCCGAACCGCGGCAGCGGTCCGGTCATCGCGCGGAGGTGCCTGGGTGCTCGACACGCTGCTCGCCCTTCGTCCCGTGTGGTGGGTGCTCCGCGGGTGGGTGATCTTCACCCTGGTCTCCCCGATGTTCGCGCCGCTGACCGGCTATGCCGACTTCTACGGCATGCCGTCGAGTTTCGGCGGCTGGCTGCTTCTCATCGCCCTGATGATCCTCAGCGTGCAGTGGGGACGCGGATTCTGGTCGAGGGCACCGTGGCTGCGAGTGGTGCGTGCCATCGTCAACACGGTCACCGCGATCGCCCTGCCCTTTCTCCTGGTCCTCGCCCTCAACTACGCGGCGAACCGTGTCGTCTACACCGAGGAGCCCGCCTCCTGGCACCCCGGCCTCGTCAGCGACGGTGAGCGCGTGCGCAACATCTTCGCCTACGACGCCGAGGGCAACCCGCTGACGGGCGTGCAGCTGTTCGACCAGGACGGGCGGCCGCTGACCACGGTCGGTGATCGGCAGGATCCGGACGCCCCCTGGGACCAGTTCTTCTTCGGCGGCCACGGTCCGATGCCGGTGCCCTGGACCGCCCCCGGTCGCGCTCCGCTGTGGAACGTCTTCCCGCTGGACGAGGTCCCCGCCGGCACGTACGTGGAGGACCCCTTCTCCGCGAGCTCCCGAGCGACCGGCCCCACGCCGCCCTTCGCCCGGGTCTCCCCCGTTCCCAGCCTCTCCGAGCCGAGCCCGACCCCCACCCCGGTGCCGACCGACGGAGCGGCCACGGATGGCGCGGCGGGCACCGATCCGGCACTCCCCGCGCCGACCGACAGCGAGCCCCAGCCGTGAGCGACCAGCCCGCCTCCAGCCCCTCGGGGACCGGGGCGACGACCGCGCCGCACTCAATCGTGGGACAGGGCGACGCCGATCACGGCCCCGTCCCGCCGCTCACCCGGACGCGCTCGGCCGACGCCCCGCGGATCATCAGCGTCGACATCTCCCACCTGGTCCGCGAGGCTCTCGCGCGCGAGGATCCGCTGCACGGCTGAGCACGGAGAGGATGCGTCCCTCCCGTGCTCCGCCCACCCGGACACGGACCACCTATGCGCCACGGATCATCAGCATCGGCAACTCGCTTCGTGCACGACGCTCGAGCGCGCGGAGCGATCACCCCGCTGCGACCATGCGCAGACGAGACCTCCCACCACCTCGATCGGTACGACGAGGGGCGCCGATCACGCCGCCCGCGCGGAGCCGGCCCCGCAGGGTTCGCCGGATCCCGTGCGTGAGAGGGAGCGGAAGCGGGGCATCGCCGTCGTCGCGCCCAGCCGGTAGGCCACCATGCTCAGCGACTGCGCACCGAGCCCGGCGATGTCGGCGGTGGTCACCGTCCGGTGCACGGACGCGGCGGAGAGCGCCGCGGCCAGGGGCACGCCGTCGCGCCAGAGCAGACCGTAGTGGTGCAGCTGGCCGCCGCCGAAGACCCGGACGTCCATGCGCTCGAGCACCGACCTCAGCCGAGGCAGGGAACCGGCGTCGACGCTGCTCGCGGGACGGGCGCCCCGCAGCTCCGGACGAAGCGCCCAGATCGGGCGGTGGGTGAAGAGCACCACGGGACGGCCCTCCACGCGCGCCGGCAGGCCCTCGATCCACTCCCACTGCTCGGCCTCCTCCGGCAGTCCCGAATCGAGCAGACCGCTGTCGATGCCCACCGCCGCCCACTCCCCGGCCTCGCAGAGGAACCGGTCGTGACCGAAGACGTCGCGGAAGGCCCGGACGCCGGCGGCCGTCGCCGGCTCGTCGCCGAAGAGGTTCTCGCCGGGCCCGCGGAACCCGCGATCGCCGGGGATCGCACCCAGCGGCGCCGCGAGGCGGGAGAGCCGACGGACGCCCTCGGCGCGCGCCTCGATCCCGCCGGCGTCCGTGACTCCCGCGCCGCCGACGTGCACGACGAGGTCCGGCGTCAGCGCGTCGACGAAGGCGACGAACCCCTCGGCGTCCCGCGGGGAGGCGTCCGCGAGACGGAGGAGATGCATGTCAGACAGCTGGACGATCTTCACGGATGCTCCTCTGCTCCTCGGCCGCGCGAGTGCGATGCACCGCGCCGAGGCCACGGTAGGACGGCTTCGTTACCCCGATCCGAACGGCAGGTGAACAGTCGTCGGGCGTTGACGGGCCTCCTCCGCTCCTCTGCCGGCGCCGCCGTCCTCCCACCGCATGATCGCGCCCGGGAAGAGGGATCGACACGGTCACGGAGCCGCCGACGCAATGCCGAGAGGCAGCCGATGAATCACTCCCCCCTGTTCCTGCCGGTGCCCGAGCCGACCCTCACGACGGGCGTGCGTGCGGCGGTCGGATCGCTGGCCGGCTACCTCGCGGCGCCGGCGGGAGCGACGGGCGCGGCCTGACCGCGGCACGCGCCGGAGGCCGCATCGGGAAGTCCGCGGCGGCGGGCGTCCCGGCCCGTTCGCGAGGCGACGGCGACGCTCACAGCTCGCCCCCGTTCGCGAGCGCGTATTCCTCGGCGGTGAGCAGAGGTCCTTCGGCGGTGACCTCGACGACGAAGAGCCAGCCTGCACCGTAGGGATCGTCGTTCAGGAGGCTCGGGTCGTCGGCGGCGGCGGCGTTGACCTCGCGAACGGTCCCGGCGACCGGCGAGTAGATCTCCGAGACGCTCTTGGTCGATTCGACCTCTCCGCAGACCATTCCCGCGGTCACGACGCTTCCCACCTCGGGGAGCTCGACGAACACGATCTCCCCGAGGGAGTCGCTGGCGACCGCCGAGATCCCGATCCTGACGTGCCCGTCGGTGTGTGCGGCGACCCACTCGTGCTCCGCGGAGTAGCGCAGGCCGGAACGAATATCAGTCATCGGTGTCCTCCCTTTCCCGTCGTCGCGCCCTCGCGCGGCGAGCTCTTGTCTCGTTCGTAGAACGGCAGCCGGACGACCGTGAACGGTTCCCGCTTCCCGCGCACGTCGATCTCGACCTCCATGCCCGGCTCGGCGTGATCGACGTCGACGAGGGCGAGGGCGATCTGGTGGCCCAGCGTCGGGCTGGGCTGTCCGGAGGTGACCTCGCCGATGACCACGTCGTCGGCGATCACCCGGTAGTGCGAGCGGCCGGCCCGCTTCCCGGCTCCCCTCAGGCCGACGAGCCGGCGGCCGCTCGTCCTGCCGGCGCCGAGGTCGCGGAGCGCTTCGAGGGCCTCTCTGCCGACGAAGTCGCCCTCTTTGGCGAGTGCCACCACCGACCCGAGCCCGGCGGCGTACGGGTTGCCGTCCCTCGACAGCTCGTTGCCGTAGAGCGGCATCCCCGCTTCGAGTCTCAGCGAGTCGCGTGCGGCGAGGCCGCACGGCGCAAGGTCGTACGGCCCGCCCGCGAGCGTGATCGCCTCCCAGAGCTCGGCGGCGTGCTCGCTGGGGACGAAGAGCTCGAAACCGTCCTCACCGGTGTAGCCGGTGCGTGCGAGGAGCACGGACCGGCTGGAGACCGACACGGGGGCGAACGCGTAGTATCTGAGTCCCTCGACACGCTCGGCCTCGTCGGGGTGGACGAGGTCCCGCAGGATCGCCTCCGCGTTCGGCCCCTGCACGGCGATCAGCGACGTCTCCCGGGAGGCGTCGACGACTACGACGTCGTAGCCGGCCGCCCGTCGGATCAGCTCCGCGACGACCGTCTCGGCGTTGCCGGCGTTCGGGACGATCAGGTAGCCCGAGTCGGCGAGCCGGTAGGCGATGAGGTCGTCGATGATGCCGCCGGTCTCGTCGCACATCAGCGAGTACGCGGCTCTGCCGATCGCGATCGCCGACAGCCTCCCGACGAGGGCGTAGTCGAGGAACCGGCCTGCATCGGCGCCGCTGACGTGCACCTCGCCCATGTGGGAGAGGTCGAACACGCCGGCCGTTCGCCGGACGGCGTGATGCTCGGCGATCTCCGAGCCGTATCTCAGCGGCATCTGCCAGCCGCCGAAGTCGGTGAAGACGGCGCCGAGTCGCTGGTGGGTCGCGTGGAGCGCGGTCCGCTTCTCCGGCGAGACGGGTCCGGCCGTCGGGGCGTCCTCGGTGGAGGTGGTGTGGGGCATGGGGAACTCCGGTTCCTCAACGCGGTGGCGTTGGTGGGGTTCCTCCCCGCTCTGTATCGGACCTGAGAGTTTTCGTCGGCTGCGGGGCCGGCTTGCACCGTCGGTGAGCCACGTGGGTGGCTGCTTTCCAGAGTTGCCTTTTCATGGCGGTACGGGGGCCTGAGAGATTCCTGGGGAGGGTTTGCTCCTACGGCGCCGCCCGGATGGTGCTCGGGAGGACTCTCCCGCCACGGGTCAAGGGCGTGTTCAGTTGGCAGAAGGGACTGTACCCGATC
>JBEBWQ010000150.1:0-5979 GCA_040392075.1 Microbacterium sp. | reverse complement strand
GCGCGCTTCCCTGACACGGAAGAGGTCACTGGTTCGATCCCAGTATCGCGCACCATAGAAAAGCCCGGTCAAGGATAATATCCTGGCTGGGCTTCTTCGTTTCCCCGGTGCCCCTTCCTGTCTCGGACGAGAAGAGCCCGGAGGGTCGCAGGGTCCTGCACGAGAATGCCTGAGGCCTCGCACGCCCGGTCCTTCCCTGTTACTTTGAGGCCATGGGCGCAGCGGACAGTGGCGATGGCGGACGAGAACGAGCCGGTGTCGAGAGGCGGACGTTCCTGCACGGTGCCGCGTGGTCGGTGCCCGTGCTCGCGATGGCGACCGCGGTGCCTGCGGCCAGCGCTTCGGGCTCTCCGTTCTCCTTCTCCTGGAGCGGGGCGGGACCGTCCGCCAGGGTGCTGTACCCGGACCAGGAGCCGGTGCCATCGTCCCGCCTCGGAAGATCGGTCCTCTACTCGACGTTCCACATCAACGCGACGGAGACCAACACCTCCGATCTCACCGTCGCCTTCGTGGTGGGACTCGTCGTGACCGGGCACACCAACTATCTGGGGATGCTCGTCGGCGCCGTGGGAGTCCTCCAGCTCGGTGGCGCGCAGCTGACCGCCTGGCATGCGGGGACGCCGGTGTACAACTCGCTGCCGGTGACCTCCGAGTTCAGGATCCCGGCGAACTCCCTCAGCGTCGGTGCGAACGCCTTCCCGCTCACGTGGCTGGTCACCGGCAGCCAGATCTCCTACCCCGGGCCCTTCGCGAAAACCGGGTACAGCTTCAGCGCCACCGTGGCCTATGAGGGCGAGCCGATCTTCACTGACTACGCCAACGGCTACGTGGTCGACAGCACCGACCCGGTGCAGCTGAACCACAACGACATCTTCGGATGAGCGGAGGGGGAGTGGTGCAGCGGTGTCTGTGCCCTCCCGGTGGCCGGAGTCGGACGCGCGAGCGGCTCACGGCGTCTCGACCGGCTGACGAGCGGTGCGAACGGCGTGGCCGCGCTGCAGAGAACGCGCCGTGCGCACCTGATTCCCGCGTCCCCGGGCGACCGGGCAGAGCATAGCGATGGTCTCCGTCTTCCGGGAACACCTGTTGTTACTGTAAGTAACTTTTTGTTATGATCCATAACATGCAGATCCTCGAGGTGGAGCGCGCGCAGGGCCGGATCGCCGTGGAGGTGGACGGCACGGGGCCGCTCGTGCTGTGCATCCCCGGGATGGGGGAGTCCCGCGCATCGTTCCGCCACCTCGTGCCGAGGCTCGTGGAAGCGGGGCATCGCGTCGCGGTGATGGATCTGCGCGGTCACGGCGACAGCTCCGTCGGTTTCGAGGCCTACGACGATCCGGCCGCAGCCGATGACGCGCTCGCGGTGGTCGACGCGCTCGGCAGTGGTCCCGCGACCATCGTGGGCAACTCGATGGGGGCCGCCGCTGCCGTGCTCCTCGCTGCGGAACGCCCCGAGGCGGTGGATCGACTGGTGCTGATCGGTCCCTTCGTGCGCGACCACGGGCCGGCCCTGAATCGGCTCCTGCTCCGGCTCGCGCTCGCCCGGCCCTGGGGACCCGCCGTGTGGCGGGGATACTACGCCTCCTTGTTCGGACAGCCGCGAACGGAGGACCACGAGGCTCATGTCGCCCGTGCGCTCGCGCTGCTGCGCCGTCCGGGGCGATGGCGCGCGTTCCAGGCGACGGCGCGCACCTCGCACGCTCTCGCGGAGGCCGCGCTGCCGAGGGTGTCCGCGGCGACGCTGGTGGTGATGGGGGAGAAGGACCGGGACTTCCCCGATCCGGCGGCCGAAGCCGAATGGGTCGCCGCGGCGTTGCGTGGGCAGTGCCGGATGATCGCCGGGGCGGGCCACTATCCGATGACCGAGCAGCCGGAGGCCGTGCTCACGCTGCTCCTGCCCTTCCTCGCTGCGGAGGCGTCGCATGGCTGAACGACTGAGCCGCGCCGCCGTGATCGAGCGCGCCGCCGCGCTCTCCGACGAGATCGGTCTCGACGCGCTGACGATCACGAGGCTCGGCCGCTCGCTGGGGATCGCCCCGCCGGGCGTCTACCGGCATGTGGCCGACCTCGCGGACCTGCGCCGCGGGATCAGCCGGCAGGCCGCCGGCGAGGCCGCCTCCGTGCTCTCGTCCGCGTGCGCCGGTCTCTCCGGGGCCGCCGCCCTCGCCGCGCTCGCCACCGCACTACGGGGCTGGGCTGCTGAGCACCCCGGGCGGTATGCGGCGCTGCAGATCGCGCCCGGGCCCGATGACGCCGACGGGCAGGAGACCGCCGCCGAGGTGCTCGCCGTGATCGGCTCGGCGCTGCGCGCCTACCGGCTCGGCGGCGACGACCTGACCGATGCCATCCGCTTCGTTCGCAGCACCATGCACGGATTCATCGCCCTGGATCTCGGCGGCGGCTTCCGGCAGCCGCGCCGCGTGGATGCCACCTTCGCCCGCATCGTCGCCGCCCTCGACGTCACTCTCTCCGGGTGGGGGTCGTGAGCGGCGGAGTCGACCTCTTCAGGCGTCGCCGGCCGACATCCGGGCGGTGACCGAGCCCAGTCGGGAGATGCTCACCCGCACCGTGGAGCCCGGGTGGATCGAGTGGGCCGCGGTGGCGGCGCCGGAGAAGACGATCTGGCCGGCGGTCAGCGGGATCCCGTGCCGGCGCGCGTGGAGAACCGCCGCCCGCAGTGCGCGCCACGGGTTGTCGAGGATCGCCGCGGTCGATCCCGCATCCCGATCGTGCCCGTCGATCTCCAGGACGACGCCGAGGTTGTCCAGGCTCCGCTCCAGCTCCGGGGTGGGTGTCATCCACGGGCCCACCGCGTAGGCCGCGGCCGAGGTGTTGTCGGCGACCACGTCGCCCGGGCCGAAGCGGAATCCCTGGTAGCGGCTGTCGACGATCTCGGCACCCGCGGCGATGCCGTCCACGGCGGCGCTCAGGCTCTGCAGGCTCGTCTCGGGGGTGATGTCGCGTGCGAGGCGGAAGACCACCTCCGGCTCGACCTTCGGGTGGATGAGGGTCTGCGCGGGGATGGTGCCGCCGTCGGCGATCTCCATGCCGCTGGTGAGACGCCCGCCGATGACCGTGTCCACACCCATCTGGCGCATCTTGGCGACGCTGGTGAAGCCCAGCTTGATCCCGGTGAGATGCTCGCCCTCGGCCAGCCGCTGGTCGACGAGGCGCTGCTGCACGGCATAACCGGCGTCCAGATCCAGGGCGTCGTCGCCGGTGAAGACGTCCCGGGGAGCGGCGTCGCGCTGCGCGCGGTGCAGGAGCAGGGCATGGTCGGTCATCGTGCGTCCTCCGGAGCCTGTGCAGACCGGGAAGTCTGAGCGGATGAGGGAATCGGGGCGGGTCTCGGAGCCTGTGCGGAGGAGGGAGCCTGTGCGGATGCCGGCGCACCCTCGAAGGCGACGCGCACGGAGCCGATGCCCTCGACCCGGGTTTCGAACGCGCTCGCGGCGTCCACCGGGCTCATCGGGCCGAGAGCGCCGGAGAGGACGATGTCGCCGGCGCGCAGCGCATCCCCGCGGCCGCCGAGCTCCCGGGCCAGCCACGTGATGGCGACGAGGGGGTGGCCGAGGCAGGCGGCACCGGCGCCGGTGGAGACGACCTCGCCGGCACGCTCCATCACCATGCCGGCCAGGCGCAGATCCTGGGCGAGGCGGGCGAAGGAACGCAGCTGCCCGAGGACGGTGGCAGCCCCGGAGGCGTTGTCCGCGACGGTGTCCACGAGCGTGATGTCCCAGCCGGCGATGCGCGAGTCGACGATCTCGATCGCGGGGGCGACGGCCCCGATGGCCCGCTGCACCTCGGCGATCGTCGGGTCGGGGAGATCGAGATCGCGGTCGAGCACGAAGGCCACCTCCGCCTCCACACGGGGCGCGATCAACCGCGAGAGATCCGTGGTCTCGCCGGTCGCGAGCACCTCGTCGGCGAAGAGGGCACCGAAGTCGGGGCTGTCCACGCCGAGCTGCTGCTGCACCGCGATCGAGGTGAGGCCGATCTTGCGCCCCGCGACGCGCCGCCCGGCATCGATCGCGCGCCGGACGGTGAGGCGCTGGACCGCGTACGCCGCATCGACGTCGGCGACGAGGTCGCGAACGGGTGCGCAGGCCGTCGCGGTCGCCGCTGCCCGCGCGAGTCGATCCGCGGCCAGGACGACGGGGTCGGAGGATGCGTTCACAGGGTCACCGCCACGGCTCGGGGGATGCGGCGGGCGGGCGCCCATCGCGGTGCGACCGTTCCCGGCCCCCGTCGGAGAGGCCGGCGGTTCCGGGGCGGTGCGCGCCTGTCCAGGATATGCCTCCGGTGCGGCGGCGAAGGGAAGCCGGGCGTTCCCGCCTGCCCGGACGCAGCGTTCGTCGGAGTCCTCCGCGGGCCCGCGTGCGCTGCTCATCCGCGTGCCCTGCTCATCCGCCTGCACCGTCATGCCGGACGAGCCGCTCACCCTGCCGCGCCCCCCATCTCCGTGCCGGGCACGCGGGGCGGGACGCTCAGGCCAGGGCGTGCGCCACCAGGCGTTCCAGCGTGGTCATGCCGTCGCGGGAGAGGATCGACTCCAGGTGACCCTGCACCGAGGCGAACGCGGGGCCGCGCAGGGCCGCCACGTCGCCCGTCGTCGCATCGGCCGAGACCTCCGCCCCGCCCGCCCGCGTCGTCCCCGGGGCGACCCGGGCGGTGAAGGTGTTGTAGAAGCCGATCGACGCGTCCTCGCCGAACACGGGGACGAGCTTCTGCAGGCCCTGGTGCGGAGCATCCAGCGGCACCAGATCGATGCCGAGCGTGTCGGCGAGGATCTGGTGGCTGAGGCACACCGCGAGAAGCGGGCGGCCCCTCTCCCGTCGTGACGCGACGATCTCCCGCATCCGGGCGATCCGGGGGCTCCCGGCGTCGCGCGGATCGCCGGGGCCCGGGCCGGCGACGAGCAGGTCGGCGGCGTGGATCTCGTCGTCGCCCGCCTCGTGCCACGGCACGATGGTCACCTCGAGCCCGAGGTGACGGAGCTGGTGCGCGAGCATCGTGGTGAAGCGGTCCTCGGCATCGACCACGACCGCGCGGCGCCCGGTGAAGGGCCCCACGGGCGCGTCCTCCTGGGGGTTCAGCCAGAACTCGGCGAGCCGGGCGTTGCGCGACGAGAGCAGGGCGGCGATGTCCGGGTCGTCGGCGAGCGACGCCGGCTCGCCGGGCGCGTCCGCGTCGCCGGGCTCGGCCGTCTGCTCCGCCGGGGTGTCGCGGGGGATCGCGCCGATCGCGCCGAGAACGCCCGCGGCCTTCCCGTGAGTCTCGCTCACCTCGCCCTCGGGGGAGGAGTGCCGGACGAGCGTCGCCCCGACGGGCACGCTCAGCCCGCCGTCCTTCACGTACACGGTGCGGATGAGGATCGGCGCGTCGAGGTCGTGCCCGCCCTCGGGGGTCGGGGTGAACAGCGCCGCCACGCCCGAGTAGTAGCCGCGGGGGGCGTGCTCGTGCCGGCGGATCACGGTGCAGGCGTTCTGCATCGGCGAGCCGGTGACGGTCGGCGCGAACATCGTCTCGCGCAGGATGTCGCGGGGATCGAGCCTGCTGCGACCGCGCAGCATGTACTCGGTGTGGGTGAGGCGGGACATCTGCTTGAGATGGGGCCCGGTGATCCGGCCGCCGTCGGAGCAGACGGCGCTCATCATCTTCAGCTCCTCGTCCACGACCATGAACAGCTCCTCGGTCTCCTTGGCGGAGGCGAGGAACTCGGCGAGGGTCTCCTTCGTCGCGCCCCCCGCGGGGTGCCGGAAGGTGCCGGAGATCGGGTTCATGGTGACCATGCCGTCGCGGGCGACGACATGCGCCTCCGGGCTGGCGCCGGCGGCGATGACGCCGGGGGTGATGATCGCGAAGGTCCAGTAGGCGCCGCGCTCCTGGGTGAGCAGCGCCCGGAACCAGGTGAGGGCGGCCTGGCGCTCGTCGGCGTCGATCCGGGCCACGTAGTCGCGGCGGATCACGAAGTTCGCG
>JBEBWQ010000149.1:0-5985 GCA_040392075.1 Microbacterium sp. | reverse complement strand
AGGAAGTCGCCGTAGTAGACGTTGAGGTCGTTGACTTCGATGCTCTTGGACACGTTTTCTCCGGGAGTTTCGGTGAGGCCGGGACGGCGGATGGGGGCGGGCTGCCGATTCGGTGCGGGCCTAGCGCCCGGTCTTGGGCGCGAAGACCTTCGCGACCACGCGGGCGATGAGGTTGAGGACCATCACGATGACGATGAGGGTGAGGGCGGCCGCCCAGGCCCGGTCGACGTATGCCTCGGCGGGAATGCCCTGGTAGGCGTACTGCGAGTAGGTGAACACCGGCAGGGTCTGCATGCGGCCGCTGAAGAGGTTGTAGTTCATCGAGTCGGTGAAGCCGGCGGTGATGAGCAGCGGTGCGGTCTCGCCGATCACGCGCGAGATGGAGAGCATCACGCCGGTGGTGATGCCGGCGATCGAGGTGGGGAGCACGACCTTGAGGATCGTCAGCCACTTCGG
This sequence comes from Microbacterium sp., assembly GCA_040392075.1. Lineage (GTDB taxonomy): Bacteria > Actinomycetota > Actinomycetes > Actinomycetales > Microbacteriaceae > Microbacterium. Next base: position 5,529 of record JBEBWQ010000149.1, on the reverse strand, counting down.
CACGCCGAGCGCGTAGGCGGCCTCGCGCAGCTCGTTGGGCACGAGGCGCAGCATCTCCTCGCTGGAGCGCACGACCACCGGGATCATCAGCACCGAGAGGGCGACCGAGCCCATGATGCCCATGCGCACGCCCGGCCCGAAGACGAGGGCGAACACCGCGTAGGCGAACAGGCCCGCGACGATCGAGGGGATGCCGGTCATCACGTCCACGAGGAAGGTGATCGCCCGGGCCATGCGCCCGTCGCGCCCGTACTCGACCAGGTAGACGGCGGTCATCAGCCCGATGGGGACCGAGATCACGGCGGCGGCGAGGGTGACCAGCAGCGTGCCGATGATCGCGTGCAGCGCCCCGCCGCCCTCGCCCATCGCCCCGCGCATCGACGAGGAGAAGAACTCCGGGTCCAGCCGCGCGACGCCGTTGGCGATCACGGTCCAGGCGACCGAGACCAGAGGAACCATCGCGATCGCGAAGGCCGCGGTGACGACGCCGGTGACCAGGCGGTCCTTGGCCTTGCGGACGCCCTCGACCACGCGGGAGAGGGCGAAGACGGCGACGAGGTAGAGCAGGGCGCCGAGGATCAGCGTGCCGACGAGGTTGAACTCCTCACCGGTGCTCAGCGCCGTGACGGCGAACGGCGCGGCGACGATCACCAGCGCGGCGCCGAGCAGCGCCCAGGGCGTCCAGCCCGGCAGGCGGCCGGAGGTGAGGGAGACGGAGGAACGGGCGGGCGGGCGGGGCGTGGTCTCGGGCGCGGGCGCCGGGGAGGGGGTCGGGGCGACGGTGGTCATGTCAGTTGGCTCCCGAGAATTCCTTGCGGCGGTTGACGACCCAGCGGGCGACCGCGTTGACCGCGAAGGTGACGACGAAGAGGATGAGGCCGGTCGCGATGAGCACGTTGATGTTGACCTGGTAGGCCTCGGGGAAGGTGAGGGCGATGTTCGCGGCGATCGTGGAGGGGTTGGTCGAGGTGAACAGCTGGAAGGTGATCACGCCGCTCACCGAGAGCACCATCGCGACCGCCATCGTCTCGCCGAGCGCGCGGCCGAGGCCGAGCATGGACGCGGAGACGATGCCGGAGCGTCCGAAGGGGAGGACGGCCATCGTGATCATCTCCCAGCGCGTGGCACCGAGGGCGAGGGCCGCCTCCTCGTGGAGCGTCGGCGTCTGCAGGAAGATCTCCCGGCAGATGGCGGTGATGATCGGCACGACCATGATGGCGAGCACGAGGGCGGCGGTGAAGATCGTCCGGCCGGTCTTGGACGCCTCGCCGGAGAAGAGCGGGAACCAGCCGGCGTTCTCGGTGAGCCACGTGTAGACGGGCTGCACGGCGGGGGCGAGGACCAGGATGCCCCACAGGCCGAAGACGACGGAGGGGACGGCGGCGAGGAGGTCGACGATGTAGCCGAGGCCCTGCGCCAGCCGGCGGGGGGCGTAGTGGGTGATGAACAGGGCCACGCCGATCGAGAGCGGCACGGCCATGAGGAGCGCGAGGAACGCCGCCCAGACGGTTCCGAACAGGAGCGGCCAGACGTAGTCCCAGAAGTTCGTCTGCAGGAGCGAGGCCGTCTCACCGGTCGCGGTGAAGGCCGGCAGCGACTGGACGATGAGGAAGATCGCGACGGCGGCCAGCGTGATCATGATCATCGAGCCCGCGGCGAGTGCCGTGGAGGAGAACCAGATGTCGCCGGCGCGGCGCTTCGCGACCGCCGGCGCCGGGCCCGGTGCCGGATCCGGAGCGGGCACGGGATCCGGGGCGGGCGGGGGAGCCTGGCCGGCCGGAGGAGTCGGGGCCGTCGGGGATGCCATGGGGCTGCTTCCTGTTCGGGTCGGTCCCTGCGGCGAGCTCAGGGACCGGGAGCGGAGGAGACGGGAGGAGCGGGAGGAAGGCGGCCTCCGGAGCGCGCTCGCGCCCCGGAGGCCGCCGGGGACTCACTTGATGAGCTCGATCGCGGCCTGGGCCTGCGTGCGCAGGTCCTCCGAGATCGGGGCGGAGCCGGCGTTCTTCGCCGCGGCGTCCTGACCGGCCTGGCTGATCGCCGTCGAGAAGAACGCGCGGGTGAGGTCGGCCACGGCCGGGTCCTCGTACTCGCCGCAGGCGATGAGGTAGCTCACCAGGAGCACCGGGTAGGCGCCCGGAGCGGTGGTGGTGCGGTCGATCGTGAAGGCGAGGTCGCCCGCGGTGCGGCCGCTCTCGATCGCCGAGGCGTCGAGGGTCGCCGCCGCGCCCTCGGCGGAGTGGCCCACGAACTCGTCGCCGACCTTGACGTTCACCGCGCTGAAGCCGGCGGCCTGCGAGGAGTCGAGGTAGCCGATGAGGCCCTGGCCGCCCTTGACGGCGTTGGCCACGCCCGAGGTCTTCTCCGCGGCCTCGCCGCCGAGCTCGCTCGGCCACTCCTCGATGGAGCCCCAGGTCCACACGTCGCCGGCGGCCTTGGAGAGGTAGTCGGTGAAGTTTCCGGTGGTGCCGGACTTGTCCGAGCGGTGCACCGGGGCGATGGTGGTGGCCGGGAGGGTCACGCCGGGGTTGGTGGCGACGATGGCCGGGTCGTCCCAGTTCGTGATGGCGCCCGCGAAGATGCCCGCGATGGTGGCCGCGTCGAGGTTCAGTTCGTCGATGCCGTCCAGCGAGAACACGATGGCGATCGGGGAGATGTAGGCGGGGATCTCGACGAGGTCGGAGCCCGCGACGCAGGAGGCGAACTCGCCGCCGGCGATCTCGTCGATCTTGAACGCGCGGTCGGAGCCGGCGAAGTCCACGGCGCCCTTCTGGAAGGACTCGCGGCCCGCGCCGGAGCCGGCGGGGTCGTACTCGACGAGGGCGTCGGGGTGGGCCTTCTGGAACTCGGCGGTCCAGGACTGGATGGCGACCTGCTGCGAGGAGGCGCCGGAGCCGACGATGCTGCCGGTCAGTGCCGGCGCCCCGGAGGCGGTCTCCGCGGCGGTCGTCTCGGCGGGAGCGGCCTCGTTGGCGGCGCAGCCGGTGAGAGCGAGGGCGGCGACGGCGCTGATGGCGCCGAGGCGGGCGAGGGGAGTGATCTTCACTGTGGATCCGTTCGACTCGAGGATGTGATGCCCGGTGCAGGGCACACAGTGACGCTAAGCGCGGAGGTTAACGAGACTCTCCCCGGCGGGTGAACGGAAGGTGAACGGGATCGGACCATCCGTCCCCGGGTCTTGCGCCGGGGACGGGAAGGGCCCGCGACGCCGAAGCGCTGCGGGCCCGTCCCCGGGATCCGGGGCTCAGCTCTCCTCGGCGGGGTCGTGCTTCCAGTACCCCTTGACGACGGCGTGATCGGTGTCCACGCCCCAGCGCTCCAGCAGGGCGCGTCCGGGCTTGACGATCGCCTGCTCGGCGGCGATGAAGCAGAAGGGCGCCTCGCCCACGACGTCGTCGGTGCTGAGCTCGTCGAGGGCGGCGGCCAGGGCCGAGGCGGCCGGCGCATCCCCGCGGTGCAGCCATTCGACCGGCACCGGGGTGTCGAGGGCGATCTCGTCCTCGGCGTCCTGCACCTCGATGAGGATCCGGGCGGGGGCGTCGCCGATGAGGGTCGCGAAGCGGCGGATCGCCGGGATGGCCGTCTCGTCGCCGGTCAGCAACCATCCGCCGGGGGCGCCGTCGATCACCATCGAGCCGCGCGGCCCGCCGATGCCGATCTGCGCACCGAGCGGTGCGTTCGCCGCCCAGGGGGCGGCCACGCCCTCATCGCCGTGGACGGCGAACTCGATGTCGAGCCAGTCCTCGCCCCAGGTCAGCGGGGTGTACTCGCGGCTGGGGAAGGCGCGCATCTCCTCCACCGTCTCCACGGCCCCCTCCGGGAAGAAGAGGCGCATGTGGTCGTCCGAGCCCAGCGAGGCGAAGCCGGCCAGGTCGGGGCCGCTCACCCGCACGCGCACGTAGCGCGGGGTGAGCCATTCGCGCTCGGTGAGGGTGGCGAATCGGAAGCGCAGCTCCAGCGGCTGGCGGGCGAGGGCGAAGGAGGGGGTGCTCGACATGGCTACAGATACCTTTACCGTTCTGATCATGGGATGGTTAGGCAAACCTATTCTAGTCTTCGCCCGGAATTCCGGGGCTCGAGGGCTCCCGCGGCCACCTCCGGCCGCGTGGGCATCGCCGTTTCCCTCCCCCGAAGACCGGGGTCGATGCCGAACCGTGACCGTTCTCGATTTCCCCCACGCGTTCAGGTTAGGCTAGCCTGCTTGAGGCATTGGTTAGCTAAGCCTAACCATCAACAGACGATGTCACCGCGTCGTCGCCTGCCTGACAATCACCAAGAGGAGATTCCCATGATCACGCGTCGGTTCACCGCCGCTGCCTCCCTGGCACTCGTGTCCGCACTCGCGCTCTCCGCGTGCGCCGGGACGCCCGCCCCCGCGGAGACCTCCGCCCCGGCCGAGACCGCGGCCGCCGAAAGCTACTACCCGATCACCGTCACCGACCTCGCCGGCAACGAGGTCACGATCGAGAGCGCGGACAGTGTCGCCCTCACCGACAACCGCTTCTTCCAGCTCGCCGTCGACTGGGACCTCCCGGTCACCGTCGCGCCGCGGAACCTGATGAGCCCGAACAACCCGCTGAAGGACGACGAGTCGATCCTCAACATAGGCACGCACGGCGAGCCCGACTTCGAGCAGATCGTCGCCGCGGACCCCGACCTCGTCATCAACGGCTACCGCTTCAGCGGCGAGGAGAACGCGAAGGGCGTGAAGGAGGCCGCGCCCGATGCGGCGTTCGTCGACATGACGGCCAACGAGCTGAGCGCCGACGAGTACGTCACCCAGAGCGTCACGCTGATGGGCGAGATCTTCAACAAGCAGGACGAGGCCAAGGCGATCGTCGACGACTTCCACGCGGCGGTCGCCGATGCCAAGGCGGCGTACGACCCGGCGACCACCGTCATGGGCCTGGTCACCAGCGGCGGCGAGATCAACTACTCGAACCCGACCGACGGTCGCGGATCGAGCATCTTCTTCAGCCTGCTCGGCCTGACCCCCGCGCTCTCGGAGGAGGGCTCGCAGAACCACCAGGGCGACAAGATCTCGCTCGAGACGCTCGCCCAGGCCAACGCCGACGTCTTCCTCGTCCTCGACCGCGACGCGGCCGTGGCCTCGGACAAGGAGGGTGCCGCTCCGGCCCTGGAGCTCATCAAGGGCTCCGCCGCCCTGGCCCCCGTGCCCGCCGTGGTGAACGACGCGATCTACATCATGCCCGGCGACTACTACCTGACGGAGGACGTGTTCGCCTACATCGCCGTGCTGGAAGGCCTCACCAAGACCTTCAAGGCCCTGTGATCTCAGGCACGGTGATCGCGTCTCCGCGACGCGAGGACCTGTGACACCCTGACCGCGACCCGCGTCGCCGCCACGTCTCCGCGATGAGCCGTGGCGGCGATGCGCCGCCACCCGACCAGGAATCCCCCCGCATGCTCCCGACCCCCACCCCCCCCCCCCCCCCCCCCCCCCCACACCCCCGGCGCCGGACGAACACCGGCCCGCGTTCGGGGGGGGGGGGGGGGCCCCGCCCCCCGTGC
>JBEBWQ010000148.1:0-6044 GCA_040392075.1 Microbacterium sp. | reverse complement strand
CGCACCAGTCGCACACCGGGACGGCGCCGCGGTGCGCGGCGGCGAGAGGACCGCCGCAGTGCGTGCACCGTGCCGGCGCCCGGCACTGGCCGCAGACCAGCGTGGGGGCGAAGCCCGGCCGTGCCACCTGCACGAGCACGGGGCCCTCGGCGCTGGCCTTCCGCGCCGAGAGGAAGGCGCTCGACGGCAGCCGCTGCCCGCGCCGGTCGAGCTCCTGCGACGTCGAGAGCTGCACGGCCGGCCGATACCGGCGGACGGCCCGGATGTCCCGCAGCCAGCCGGTCTGCACCAGCCGCTCGGCATCGGTGCTGCGGCTGTGCGCCGCCAGCAGGAGCGCGCTCCCCTCCTGCTCCTGCCGGAGAAGAGCGGCGTCGCGTGCATGTACGCCCGGGGCCAGCGGCTCGGCCAGCAGCGGGTCGCCGTCGTCCCACAGGGCCACGAGCCCCGCACGGACCGGGGCGTACACGGCCGAACGGTTGCCCACCACGATGCAGGGGGCCTCGGCGAGCGTGCGCAGAAAGGCCCGGTAGCGGTCGGGGTTGCTCTGCCGCGCATCGTGGCGCACCACCGCCTCGTCGGGGACGAAACGGGCGAGCGCGGCGATCAGACCGTCGAGGTCGCGATGGTCGGGCACCGCGATGATCGCCGAACGGCCCGCCGCGAGCGTGCGGGCGGCGGCAGCCGCGAGGAGGACGAGACCGGCGCGGACGTCCCGACCGGCCGCGGAGTCGAGCGCGGGAATGGCCTCGACGACGGCGCGGGGGGGCACAGGCGCGCCCGCGACGTCCGACGGCGGTGCCGGGGAAACGTCGGTGGTGAGCCCTTCGACGGCCTCGAGGAGCGGGAGGCCGGGCCCCGGGAGCGGGATGTCGGGCCCGGGGCCCGAAAGGTCGGGCTCAGGGACCGCCGGGTCGGGCTCAGGGACCGAGAGGGCAGGAGGGCGAGATCCGAGAAGAGGGGGAACGGCCTTCGGCGCGAAAGACCCGGATTCGTCGGTGGGATCGCTGGAAGAGGCCGACTCGCCAACAGGAGGCACGATCTCCGGGATCGATGACGGCGTCGCGCTCGGCACGGCGGCGGAGCAGGTCGCCGCCAGCACCTCGCTGAGGCCGGAGTACCGCTCGAGCACCGCCTGCGCGTCGGCGAGTCGCTCCGGCTCCACGACGGGGACGGGCGCCTCCCCCGTCCAGGCCTTCTCCACGCGCACCTGCCGCGGTGGGATCGCGAGCCTCAGCACATCGGAGGCGGATCCGGCGGCGCGGTCGGCCACGCGGCGGGCGAGCGCGTACAGCCGCGCCGGCAGCACTGCGACCGGCGAGACGACGCTCTCCACGGTCGACAGCGCGCGCTCTGCGTCGTCCTCGCGATCGATCTCCACGACGTACGCGCCGATCACGCGACCCGCCGTGCGCAGAGGCACCCGCACCCGCACCCCGATCGGGATCTCACCGAGCTCCTCGGGGAGGGCATAGTCGAACAGCCGGTCCAGCTGCGGCAGCGGCGAGTCCAGCACCACCCGCGCGATCCGCCTGCTCATTCCGATCTCCTCGAGCTCACGCGGTATGCCGGAGAACGCACGGGACCCGGGCGGGAAGCCTCCCGCCCGGGTCGACGGCCGCCCGACACGGTCAGCCCCTCACAGGCCCGCGGCGCGGCGCAGCTCCTCGACGCGGTCGGTGCGCTCCCAGGTGAAGTCCGGCAGCTCCCGACCGAAGTGCCCGTAGGCCGCGGTCTGCGCGTAGATCGGGCGGAGCAGGTCGAGGTCGCGGATGATCGCCGCGGGACGCAGATCGAACACCTCGCGGATCGCCCGGGTGATCGCCTCATCCGAGACCGTGCCGGTGCCGAAGGTCTCCACGTACAGTCCCACCGGCTGCGCCACGCCGATCGCGTAGGCCACCTGCAGCTCCAGGCGGTCGGCGAGACCGGCGGCGACGGCGTTCTTCGCCGCCCAGCGCATCGCGTACGCACCGGAGCGGTCGACCTTGGAGGGGTCCTTGCCGCTGAAGGCGCCGCCGCCGTGACGAGCTGCGCCGCCGTAAGTGTCGATGATGATCTTGCGTCCGGTGAGCCCCGCGTCGCCCTTCGGCCCGCCGGTCACGAAGGGACCCGCGGGGTTGATGAAGTAGTTCACGTCGCCCCGGTCGAGGCCCGTGGACTCCAGCACCGGGTCGATCACGAGCTCGCGCACCGCCGCCGTCAGGTCGGCCTGCGACACGTTCGGGTGGTGCTGGGTGGAGAGCACGATCGTCTCGACCGTGCGCGGCGTGTGCCCCTCGTAGCCGAGCGTCACCTGGGTCTTGCCGTCGGGACGGAGGAAGTCCAGCTGCCCGCTGCGACGCACGTCCGTGAGCCGCTCGGCGATCCGGTGCGCCGTCCACGCGGCCATCGGCATGAGCTGCGGGGTCTCGGTCGTGGCGAATCCGAACATGATGCCCTGGTCGCCCGCGCCGAGCTCGTCCAGCGGATCGGCCGACGACCCGTCCCGGTGCTCCAGGGCGCTGTCGACGCCGTGAGCGATGTCGCTGGACTGCTCCCCCACCGAGACGCTCACTCCGCAGGAGTTCCCGTCGAACCCGGTGTCGCTGGAGGTGTACCCGATGTGGTTGACCACCTCGCGCACGATGGTGGGGATGTCGACGTAGGCCTCGGTGCGGATCTCCCCGGCGACGTGGACGAGGCCCGTGGTGACCAGCGTCTCCACGGCGACGCGGGAGCCGGGGTCCTGGGCGATCAGTCCGTCGAGGATGCTGTCGGAGATCTGGTCGCAGATCTTGTCGGGATGTCCCTCGGTCACGGACTCGGAGGTGAACAGGCGCAGGGGGCTCATCGGGGCTCCAGGACGGGGTCGGAAGGGGTGGTGGCAGTCTGCACGGGACATCCGACATTGCTGCGTGTGGAAGGGGCAGCGCCGTCGAAACGCACGAACGCCCGGTCACCTGCCGGGCCGGGCGCTCTGGAGGATCCGATCACTCGACGTGACGGATGCGGAGCTTGTCCTCGTTGATCTCGTGCAGGGCGATGGTCAGCGGCTTGTCCTCGACGGACGAGTCCACGAGCGGTCCGACGTTGTCGAAGAGGTTGCCCTCGTGCAGGTCCGAGTAGTAGTCGTTGATCTGGCGCGCGCGCTTGGCGGCGTAGATGACCAGCTCGTACTTGGAGTCGACGCGCTCCAGCAGGTTGTCGATGGGGGGATCGATGATGCCCTGGTTGGTTCCGGCCATGATGGCAGACCTCCTGATCGGGGCGACAGGTGCGTCGCCGAAGCGGTGGGCGTGCGCGCACGAGGTGTCAGCGCGCGGAAGCCTTCGACAATTCTACGACCTCGCCGGCGGCGGTGGCGACGTCGTCGTTCACGATGCGGTGATCGAACTCGTTCTGCGCCGCCAGCTCGCCCTTCGCCGTGCGCAGCCGCCGGCTCCGCTCCTCCGCGTCCTCGGTGCCGCGGCCGACGAGGCGCTGCACCAGCTCGTCCCAGCTGGGCGGCAGCAGGAAGATCAGCGTCGCCTCCGGCGCGGCCTGCCGCACCTGGCGGGCGCCCTGCAGATCGATCTCCAGCAGCACCGTCCTGCCCGCCGCCAGGGCCGCCTCGATGGGGGCGCGGGGCGTGCCGTACCGGTACGCGTTGTGCACGGTCGCGTGCTCCAGGAGCTCGTCCGCGGCGATCATCCGGTCGAACTCGGCGTCGTCGACGAAGAAGTAGTGCACGCCGTCCTTCTCCCCCGGGCGCGGGGCGCGCGTGGTCGCGGAGACGGAGAGATGGATCTCGGGACGGTTCTCCCGGATGTAGCCGGCGACCGTCCCCTTGCCCACCGCGGTGGGTCCGGCGAGCACCAGGAGCCGGCTGCGCCCGGAGCGCGGCTCCGCGACCGGGAAGCGCTGCGCGAGGAACTCCCGGAGCGCCGTGCGCTGACGGACGCCCAGGCCGCCGAGGCGCTTGACCGGCGAGATCCGCAGCTCCTCGAGGATCCGGTCGCGCTTGCCGGCGCCGATCGCGGGGAGCGAGACGAGGAAGTCCGTGATCCGGAGGGAGCCGGCGACCGAGTCCGCGTCCGCCTCCGCACGGCGCAGCACCTCCTGCGGCGTGACGACGCGGGTGGTCAGGTCCCGCTTGAGCGATGCGCGCGCCTGGCGGCGCTCCACGGCCCGTTGCGCGGCGGCGCGGCGATCGACCTCGGGCACCCCCCGGGCGGCGGGCGGCCTCTCGCCGGAGGACGACGTCTCAGCCATGCAGCACCTCCCGGTAGCGCGCGGCGCGCACCGCGACGGCATCGGCGATGTCGGCGGGGCCCGCCCGCAGCACGCTCCGGCTCTCGCTCGCGAGGACCTGGGGCGAGAGCGCTCCGAACACGGGCACGAGCTCCTCCGGCTCCACCCCCTGCGCACCGAAGCCGGGCGCCAGGAGCGGCATGCGCTCCAGTGCCGCGTCGTCCAGCCCCACGGCGGCGCGGTCGACCGTCGCCCCGACGACCGCGCCCACCGAGCCCAGGGCGGCGCCGACCGGGTTCAGCCACCCGATGTCCCGGGCGACGCGCTCGGCGACGCTCTGGTCTGCGGTCGCTGCGGGATCCACCGTGCGCGCGGACTGGACCGGCAGCGCCTCGGGGTTGCTGGTCGCGACCAGCACGAACGCGCCCTTGCCCGCGCGGATCGCCGTGGTCAGCGTGTCCCGCAGCCCGTCCGGGCCGAGGTAGGGGCTGAGCGTGACCGCATCGGCCTCCAGCGGCGACCCGGGGGCGAGCCACGCGTCGGCATAGCCCGCCATGGTCGATCCGATGTCGCCGCGCTTGGCGTCCGCGATCACGAGGAGCCCGGCCGCGCGTCCGGCGGCCATCACCTCCTCCAGGGCGGCGAAGCCCGCCGCGCCGTAGCGCTCGTAGAACGCCACCTGGGGCTTGACCACCCCCACCCGCGACGCTGCGGCCTCGACCACCCGCAGGCCGAACTCGCGGGCGCCGGCGGCGTCGACGCCGAGACCCCAGTCGGCGAGCAGACCCGGATGCGGGTCGATGCCCACGCACAGCGGACCGTGCGCATCCAGCGCCGCCCGCAGGCGGGCGCCGAAGCCGATCGGGGGCACGTCGGGACTGGTCACACCCGGGCCTCTCGCTCCAGGGCGTACTCCTGCAGGCTCGTGACCTGGAATCCCTGGTCGGTCGCGTCCATCGCGCTCACCGCGGCCCCGAGCAGCGCCATGGTGGTGAACAGCGCCTTGTCGCCGGCCACGGCGGCCGCGCGGATCTCGTAGCCGTCGGCGCGGGCGTCGCGACCGCTGGGGGTGTTCACGACGATGTCGATCGCGCCCTCGTTGATGAGGTCGACGATGTTCTTGCCGTCCGACTCGCCCCGCGCGGTCTCGCCGTACTTCGGCACCACGGTGACCGCGATGCCGTTGCGGGCGAGGATCTCGGCCGTGCCCTCCGTGGCCAGCAGGGTGAACCCGAGCTGCTGCAGCCGATGGGCGGGCAGGATCACCGCGCGCTTGTCGGAGTCGGCCACCGAGAGGAAGACCGTGCCCGAGGTGGGCATGCCGCCGTACGCGGCCGCCTGGCTCTTGGCGAACGCGGTCGGGAAGTCCTTGTCGATGCCCATGACCTCGCCCGTGGAGCGCATCTCGGGGCCGAGCACCGAGTCGACGATCCGGCCGTCCTTGGTGCGGAAGCGCTTGAAGGGCAGCACCGCCTCCTTGACCGAGATCGGCGAGTCCAGCGGCACCCGCGATCCGTCCACCGCGGGGAGCATCCCCTCCGCCTTGAGCTCGGCGATGGTCGACCCGACCATGATCCGGCTCGCGGCCTTCGCCATCGGGATGCCGAGCGCCTTGGAGACGAAGGGCACGGTGCGGCTGGCGCGGGGGTTCGCCTCGATCACGTAGAGGACCCCCGCGCTGATCGCGAACTGCACGTTCAGCAGGCCCCGCACGCCCACGCCCTCGGCGATGGCGAGGGTCGCCACGCGCACGCGGTCGATGTCGCTGCGTCCGAGCGAGACCGGCGGCAGGGTGCAGCTGGAGTCGCCGGAGTGGATGCCGGCCTCCTCCAGGT
>JBEBWQ010000147.1:0-6058 GCA_040392075.1 Microbacterium sp. | reverse complement strand
GCGGCAGCCGGTGCCGTGGGAGCTGCCGGGGCAGACGCGGGTGCCGGCGCAGCAGCCGGGGCAGGAGCCGGCGCGGGCGCGGGTGCAGCAGCGGGGGCGGGCGCAGCAGCCGGGGCCTCCGCAGGAGCGGCAGGGGCCGACTCGGCCGGCGCAGCTGCCGCCGGCGCACCCGAACCCACCCGGGCCAGGACGGAGCCTACCGCGATGGTCTCGTCCTCGGCGACCAGGATCTCCTGGATCACGCCCGCCACCGGCGAGGGGATCTCGGTGTCGACCTTGTCGGTCGAGATCTCCAGCAGCGCCTCGTCGACGTCGATGGTGTCGCCGACCTGCTTCAGCCAGCGCGTGACGGTTCCTTCGGTCACGCTCTCGCCGAGCTCCGGCAGACGGATGTCCGTGGCGTCGCCGCCTGCGGCAGCCTGTGCCTCGGCGGGCGCTGCCGCCGGGGCCGGGTCGGCGGGAGCAGCTGCCGGGGCAGGCTCCGCCGGTGCCGGCTCGTCCGGTGCGGTGGTGGGGGCGGCCTCGGCCGCAGCGGGCTCCGCTGCCGGGGCGGAACCGGCACCGCTGCCGTCACCGATGCGGGCCAGCAGCGCACCGACCTCGACGGTCTCGTCTTCACCGACGACGATCTCCTCCAGCACACCCGTCACCGGCGAGGGGATCTCGGTGTCGACCTTGTCGGTCGAGATCTCCAGCAGACCCTCGTCTGCCTGGACGGTGTCGCCGACCTGTTTCAGCCAACGGGTGACCGTCCCCTCGGTGACACTCTCCCCGAGTGCGGGAAGAACCACGGGTGTGCTCATGGCGGAGTCTCCTCAAAAGAATGAATCTGGGTTTTCTAGCTTAGTGATCTCCGAGCCGTCGTGCTCAGAGGGCGTGCAGGGGTTTTCCGGCGAGGGCGAGGAACGCCTCGCCCAGGGCCTCGCTCTGGGTGGGGTGCGCGTGGATCAGCGGGGCGAGGTCCTCCGGGTGAGCCTCCCACGCCACGGCGAGCTGTCCTTCGGTGATGAGCTCGCCCACGCGGTCGCCGATGAGATGCACACCGAGGATCGGGCCGTCGACCCGGCGGATGACGGTGACGCTGCCGCCGGTGCCGATGATCTCGCTCTTGGCGTTTCCCGCCAGGTTGTACTCGTAGCGCACGATGTCGTCCGCTCCGTGACGCTCGGCGGCCTCCTTCGAGGTGAGACCCACCGAGGCCAGCTCCGGACGGGAGTAGGTGACCCGGGGCACCTGGCTGTCCGGCGTCGGTGCGGGGGAGAGGCCGGCGATCCGCTCGGCCACCGCGATGCCCTGCTGGAATCCGCGGTGCGCCAGCTGCGGACCGGGGGTGATGTCGCCGACCGCCCAGACGCCGGGCACCCCGGTGCGGCCGTCCGCGTCCACGGGCACGAAGCCGCGGTCCCGGGCGACGCCGGCCTCCTCCAGGTCGAGATCGTCAGTGGCCGGGGCGCGGCCGACGGCGACGAGCAGGTAGTCGCCGTCCAGCACGGTCCCGTCCTCCAGCACCAGCGAGACCTCGTCGGCGGACTGCTGCGCGCTCTGCACGCGGGCGCCGAGCCGCAGTTGGATGCCGCGCTTGCGGAACGCGCGCTCCAGCCCCTTCCGCAGCGCGTCCTCCTCGTTCGGAACGAGGTGATCGAGCGCCTCCACGACGGTGACCTCGGCGCCGAGGGACCGCCAGAGGCTGGCGAACTCCACGCCGATCACGCCTCCGCCCAGCACGATGGCGCGCTGCGGGATGACGGGCAGGGCGAGGGCGCGTTCGCTGTCGAGGATCCGCTCCCCGAACTCGACGCCCGGGATGCTGCGGCTGACCGCGCCGGTGGCGATCACCAGGTCGGGGGCGGTGTAGACGTCCTCCCCCACCCGGACCGAGCGATCGGGGAGGACCCGGCCCGAGCCCTCCACGACGGTGATGCCCCGGGCGGCGACCAGGGAGGTCAGCCCGGCGAACTTCTTGCGCACGATGCGATCGCGCCACTCCTGCAGCGCCACGGGGTCGATGCCGTCGAGGGTCGCCCGGACACCGATCTCCGCCGCGCCGCGCACGTCCTCGGCGATCTCCGCGGCGTGCAGCAGCGCCTTTGTGGGCACGCAGCCGCGGTGCAGGCACGTGCCGCCCACGCGGTCCTTCTCGATGAGCACCACGCTCTTGCCGAGCTCGGCGGCCCGGATGGCGGTGGCATAGCCGCCGCTGCCCGCGCCGAGGACGACGACGTCGGCCGCCTGCGCCGTCATGCGCGGGCTCCCCGCCCGGCGCGCTGTTCGGCGAAGGCGACGATCGAGCGCAGCGTCGCGCCGGTCGGCCCCTTGTCCGTGAAGCCGTACGCGCCGACCTCGTTGACCGAGGATCCCGCGATGTCCAGGTGGACCCAGGGGATCCGCGGGGCGTCCTCGTCCTCGCCGCGGCGTCCGACGAAGTGCTGGAGGAAGAGACCCGCGAACAGCGCCCCGCCTGCGGCGCTGCCGATCTTGGCGTTGCGCAGATCGGCGATGGGCGATTCCAGCTCGTCCTTCATGTGCGCCGGGAGCGGGAGCGGCCATGCGGGCTCGTCGACGCTCTCCGCAGCGGTCAGATACTCGTCGACCGTCTCCTCGTCGCCCATGACGCCCGTATGGCGGTTGCCAAGGGCCGTGATCATCGCACCGGTGAGTGTGGCGATGTCGACGATGACGTCGGGGTTCTCGCGGCTCGCCGCGACGAGGCCGTCGCCGAGGACGAGACGGCCCTCCGCATCGGTGTTCAGCACCTCCACCGTGGTGCCGCCGAGCATGCGCAGCACGTCACCCGGGCGGGTCGCACGACCGGAGGGCATGTTGTCGGCGATGCAGAGCCAGGCGGTCACCCGGATCGGCAGGGCGAGGGCCGCGATGACCCGCACCGCGGCCAGGGCCGTCGCAGCACCGGCCATGTCGAGCTTCATCCCGACCATGCTCGCGGCGGGCTTCAGCGAGAGGCCGCCGGTGTCGAAGGTGATCCCCTTGCCCACCAGTGCGAGATGCGACGCCGCACCCGCCGGGGCATAGTCGAGGCGGACCAGGCGCGGGGGCCGGTCGCTGCCCTGCCCGACGCCGAGGATGCCGCCGAAGCCGCCCTCCGCGAGCGCCCCCTCGTCGAGGACCTCGGCCGAGACGGGCAGGCCCGTGAGGCTCTCCACGGCCCGTTCGGCGAGCACGGCGGGGCTCAGCCACTCGGCGGGTTCCGCGACGAGGTCCTTCACCAGTGCGAGGTTCTCTCCCAGCACGGTGACACGGGCGACCTCGTCCTCGGCGAGTGCGTTCGAGTGGATCGTGACCGCCTTCGCCCGGGGCTTGCCCGGGTCGGAGCGGTACCCCTCGAAGCGGTATCCGCCGAACACCGCTCCTTCGGCGGCCGCGGTCGCGTGCTCGCCGAGGCCCTCGGCGAGACCCAGCCCGATGCTCTCGACACCGGTGAAGCAGCGCAGCGCGGTGCCCGCGGCATCGCGGACGGCGCTCGCGCTCGGCTGCTTCCCGACGCCGGCGACCGCCAGCGGCTTCTCCGTGAGCCCGGGCACGTACACCCGGAGGAAGGAGGAGACGGCCCCGGTGAATCCCACGGCGGTCAGCGCCTCGGCAAGCCCCGGATAGGCGTCGAGAGCGTCCGGCGACGTCGCCGTGTCCGGGACGAGGAGGAGGAGGGCTGCGGCGTCGGACTCGAGGAGCGGCGCCGCCGAGCGGGAGATCACGGGAAACGACATGCCCTCCATCCTAGATTCGCGCATCGTCGGCGCCGGGCATCGCCGCGGGAGGAAGGCCGGTGCGCGGCGCCGCCTGTTCGCTGTCAGCGAGGCTCCGGCCCCGCCTCGGCACCCCCGCGTAGCATGGAGCCATGGCTCTCCGCGGTGATCTGTTCGAACGGGTGGTGAACGCCCCCGTCGTTCCGTCCGGCCTGCCGCTGATCGTCCTGCTGACCGGGTTCACCGATGCGGGATCCGCGGTCGCCGGGACGATCGAGCACCTGGAGGAGACCGCGGGCCTTCAGCCCGTCGTCGTCTTCGACAACGATCTGCTCCTCGACTACCGAGCACGGCGGCCCATCATCGTCTTCGAGCAGGACCACCTGACCGAGTTCCGTCCGGCTCGGCTGGAGCTCTCGCTCGGCCACGACACGCTCGGTCAGCCGTTCCTCCTCCTCTCCGGCTACGAGCCGGACTTCGCCTGGAACGCCTTCGTCGACGTGGTGCTCGACCTTGTCGCCGAGCTGGAGATCTCCACTGTCTCCTGGGCGCACGCGATCGCCATGCCCGTGCCGCACACCCGCCCGATCGGCACGACGGTCAGCGGCAACCGCCGCGAGCTGCTGCTGGAGTCGGTCTGGCGTCCGCGGACGCAGGTCCCGGCGACCGCGGGGCATCTGCTCGAGTTCCGCCTCGCAGAGCGCGGGCATCGCGTGGCCGGTTTCGTGCTGCTGATCTCGCACTATCTCGCCGACACCGAGAACCCCGAGACGGTCCTCGCCGTCGCCGACCGCCTGATGACCGCGACGGGTCTGGTGTTCGACATGGACGCGGTCCGCAGCCGCGCGGAGGAGTACTTCTCGCGGGTGAACGAGCAGGTCGCGGGGAGCGAGGAGCTCGGCCACATGCTGCGCACGCTCGAGGCGCGCTACGACGCCTACATGGCCGGTCGCGATCCCGACGGCGTCGAGTCCGAGGAGGCGTTCGACGAGCAGGACCTCCCCAGCGCGGATGAGCTCGCCGCGGAACTGGAGCGTTTCCTCGCCACCCGCCCCTCGGGCGAGGAGGACCGTCCCGGGGGACTGGGCGGCTGAGTTCCGCGCTCCTGGCTGGGCTCGCAGGGCACCGCGCAGCGACGCGAGGCGGCTCTGCTGAGGGGCTGTGGGTATAATGTCAAGCACGACCCGTGTCAAGGGCGAGCGACTCCATCAAGGGAGCCGACGAGGGATCTTGACAAGGGTCCTTCTCGTTTCCGAAATTCCACCCTGGACGCCCCGGTGTCCGTGAAAGGGAGAACGTGACTGCCGCCACCACCAAGAGCACGCGGACGAAGCGCACCGTCGAGGAGGGGGCCGCCGACGAGGTGACTTCCGCCGCGGACGCGCCGAAGGCATCGAAGAAGACCGCGGAGGACGGTGCGGCTGCTCCCCAGAAGCCCGCCGCCAAGAAGCCCGCGGCGAAGAAGGCCGCATCCAAGAAGAGCACCGACGCGGATGCCGCGACGAAGAAGGCCGCGACCAAGAGCGCAGGAGCCAAGGGCACGCGGACCAAGAAGTCCGCCGAGGGCGAGGAGATCGAGGACGAGCCCGTCGAGGTCGATGAGGACGTCGAATCCGACACCGAGGCCGACGCCGACGCGAGCGACGAGGACGTCCCCGCCCCGGCGTTCAGCGAGCCCCTGCCGACCGGCGCGATCGTCATCAGCTCCACCGACGAGGATGATGTCCCCGTCTACTCGGCGCAGATCACCGGCGCCACCGCGGACCCGGTCAAGGACTACCTGAAGCAGATCGGCAAGGTCGCGCTCCTCAACGCCGCCGAGGAGGTGGAGCTGGCGATGCGGATCGAGGCGGGTCTGTTCGCCGAGGAGAAGCTCTCCACGATGTCCACGGCGGAGAAGGCCAGCCGTCTCGGCCTCGACCTGCAGTGGGTGGCCCGCGACGGACAGCGCGCGAAGAGCCATCTGCTGGGCGCGAACCTGCGCCTCGTGGTCTCGCTCGCGAAGCGCTACACCGGTCGCGGCATGCAGTTCCTGGACCTGATCCAGGAGGGCAACCTCGGTCTCATCCGCGCGGTGGAGAAGTTCGACTACACCAAGGGCTTCAAGTTCTCGACCTACGCCACCTGGTGGATCCGTCAGGCGATCACCCGTGCCATGGCCGACCAGGCCCGCACGATCCGCATCCCGGTGCACATGGTCGAGGTCATCAACAAGCTCGCCCGCGTGCAGCGTCAGATGCTGCAGGACCTGGGCCGCGAGCCCACCCCGGAAGAGCTCTCCAAGGAGCTCGACATGACCCCGGAGAAGGTCATCGAGGTGCAGAAGTACGGCCGCGAGCCGATCTCGCTGCACACCC
>JBEBWQ010000146.1:0-6248 GCA_040392075.1 Microbacterium sp. | reverse complement strand
GGGTTTCCGCGCGGGCCTGTGCCGTCCCGCGAGACCGCTGAATCGAGCGGTGCGGCACAGGCCCGTCGGAGATCAGTCCCGGTAGGTCGCCAGGCGGCGGGTGGCGGTGGCGCTGTGCGCGGCCATGCCCTCGGAGTCGGAGATGACCTGGACGGCGTTCGCCAGCAGCGGCGTGGCCTCGCGGCTGATCCGCTGATAGGTGAGGGGCTTCAGGAACCGTCCCACGGACAGCCCCGCCGAGTGCTTGGCGCCGCCGGCGGTGGGGAGCACGTGGTTGGTGCCGGCCATCCCCTTGTCGCTGTAGGCGACGGTGCTCCACGGGCCGAGGAAGATCGAGCCGTAGTTGCGCAGGGCGTCGTGGTACCAGGCGTCGTCGGCGGTGATCAGCTCGAGGTGCTCCGGGGCCAGGTCGTCCATCAGGGCGACGGCGGTCTCGCGGTCCGCGGCGACGGTCACGCTGCCGTAGTCGCGCCAGGCGGGACCGGCGATCTCGGCGGTGGCGAGGGTCTCCAGCTGGCGCTCGACGGCCTCGGCCACGGCGCGGCCGTGCGCCTCGGAGGTGGTCACCAGGGCCGCGGGCGAGTTCGGCCCGTGCTCGGCCTGGCCGAGGAGGTCCGCGGCGACGATCTCGGGGTCGGCGGTGTCGTCGGAGATGACGGCGACCTCGGAGGGCCCGGCGAGCAGGTCGATCGCGACGGTGCCGAAGAGCTGGCGCTTGGCCTCGGCGACGAAGGCGTTGCCGGCGCCGACGAGCATGTCCACCGGCAGGTCGCCGAGGAGACCGAAGGCCATCGCGGCGAGGGCCTGGACGCCGCCGAGCACGAACACCCGGTCCACGCCGGAGAGGTGCGCCGCGTAGACGACCGCGTCGTTGGCGCCGCCGTCCGGCTGCGGCGGGGTGCAGGCGATCACGGTCGGGACGCCCGCCGCCTTGGCCACGCCCACGGTCATGAAGGCGCTCGCGGTGAGCGGGAAGCGGCCGGCGGGCAGGTAGGCGCCCACGCGGGAGACCGGGATGTAGCGGGCGCCGGTGACCAGACCCGGGGCGAGCTCGGTCTCGAAGTCGTGGTAGGCGGCGCGCTGGGCGCGGGCGAAGGCGAGGGTGCGCTCGGACCCGAGCTCGATGGCCTCGCGGAGGTCGGCCGGCAGGCGGTCGCCGCTGGAGGCGATCTGCGGGCGGGTGAGCTCGATGTCGCCGCCGGCGTAGCCGTCGAGCTTCGTCGCGTAGGAGAGGACGGCGTCCAGGCCGTTCCGCTCGATGTCGCGGAGCATGGTGGTGACGGTCTCGATCACCGCGGGGTCCCGCTGGGCTGCGGGGGCGTCGACCCCGGGGGTCTTGATGTGGTGGAAGGCGCCCTCGAGGCGGGACAGCACGGCAGGAGTGAATCGCATGGAGACGACGATAAGGAGAGGCGACACCTCGGCACAAGGCGGTGAAGAACGAGGAAAAGCATAGGGTTTACCATTGGAATGTGACGATCACGCAACTGCGGGCCTTCCTGGCCGCCCTGGATCTGGGGACCTTCACGGCCGCCGCCGAGGAGATGGACGTGACGCAGGCGTCGGTCTCGGAGCTGATCGCCCGCCTGGAACGGGAGCTCGGCCAGCGTCTCTTCACCCGCGGCGGTCGTCGTCTGGTGCCGACCGCCGCGGCGGAGGAGCTGCGCGAGCACGCCCGGCAGGCGGTCGCGGCGATCGACAACGGCATCGGCGCGCTGCGGGCCCTGACCGCGCTGGAAGGGGGCACCTGCACGTTCGGCGTGCTCCGCAACGCCGCCTACTACCACCTCTCCGACCTCGTCGCCCGGTTCCACGAGCTGCATCCGCAGGTGCGCGTGCGCCTGGTGGGCATCAACTCGGCCCTGGTGGCCGAGGCGGTCGCGACGGGGGAGCTGGAGGCGGGGCTCGTGGTGCTGCCGGTCGCCGAGGAGGACCTCACCTTCACCCCGCTGTTCCAGGACGAGGTGCTCTTCGCCTCGGCCGCCCGGCCGCCGGCCGCGGGGCCCGTGGGCATCGAGGAGGTCTGCCGGGCGAAGCTCGTCCTGTACGACGCGCACGTCGGCTGGAAGGATCCCACGCGACGGCAGCTGCGGGAGCGAGCGCTGCTGACGGGCCGGGACGTGGTGCCGGAGATCGAGGTGGAGAACGTCGAGACCGCCCTCGGCCTGGTCGCCCAGGGTGCGGCGGAGACGATCGTCTCCCGGGCGCTGGTGCGCGAGGGCGCCCTGCCGGCAGGGGTGACCGCGGTGCCGTTCGACCCCCCGATGTACGACACCATCGCGCTGGCGCAGCGCCGCGGCGCGATCCTCACCCCGGCGACCCGCCGGATCTCCGAGCTGGCCGAGTCCCTCCTGCGAAAGCGCGTGCACGAATGGGGCGAGGCGGCGGTCGTTTCCGGATAGTTACAAAACTCGGTGTTCACAAAAGTTTGTGCATACGTATATCCTCAGGCTATGTCCATCCGAATCTCCCGTCGCGCCGTTGCGCTGACCGCCGCCGCCGTCATCGGGTCCCTCGCTCTGGCAGGATGTTCTGCCGGCAGCCGGACCCCCGGTTCCACCGCCACCGAGGTCGCCTGCGACTTCGAGGCCCCGAGCGAGGCCACCACGGTCAACGTGCTGGCCTACAACTCCTCCGCCATCGACCCCTTCACCAACACCATGGTCTCCAGCTGCACCAAGGAGAACGTGACGGTCATGCACGACCCGATCGACTTCGGCGGCCAGGTGACCAAGACCACCGCCACCCTCGCGGGCGACACCGGCACCTACGACATCATCGAGACCTACAGCTTCGTGATCCCCGGCTTCGCCGACGACGGCAAGATCCTCCCGCTCGACGACCTGTGGGACACCTACGCCGAGCAGTACGACCTCGACGCCATCAGCGAGACGATGCGCGCGGGCATGTCCTACCAGGGCAAGCTCTACGGCCTGCCCATGCAGGCGCAGATGTACGTCATGGCCTACCGGGCCGACATCTTCGAGGAGCTGAACCTCGAGGTGCCGACCACCCTCGCCGAGATGGCGACCGCCGCCCAGGCGATCCGCGACGCCGGCACGATGCAGTACCCCGTCGCCCTGCCGCTGCTGTCGACCAACGACGTCACCACCGTGTTCGAGGCGACGCTGAACTCGCAGGGCACGGACTTCGTCACCGAGGACGGCAAGGTCACGCTCGACACCCCCGAGGTGCGCACGGCCCTGACCGAGCTGGTGGCCCTCGCCGAGTTCATGGACCCCGAGGTCGGCACCTTCGACCAGCCGAAGGTCCAGCAGCAGATGTACAACGGCTCCGCCGCGATGTCCATCATGTTCTCCGGCCGGATGAACGACCTCACCAAGGCCGAGAACTCCAACCTATCGGAGTCCTTCGCCTTCGCCGCCCCGCCGCGCACGGTCGCGGGCGCCGAGTACCTCGTGGACCGCATGTCCATCGACGGCTGGTCGATCCCGTTCAACACGAAGCTCGACCACGACATGCTGTTCCAGATGATGGCCTCCGCCGTCAGCGAGGACGCCTCCAAGGCCGCCGTCCCCGCCGCCTACCCGGCCCGCGAGGGCATGGTGTCGGAGGACTCGTCGCCGTACGCCAAGGCCGCCAACGAGTCGATGGCCGGGGTCTTCCCGCCGGTCGTCTCGCCGATCCTGGCCGACGTGACCAATGAGATCCGCCCGATCGTGGCGCAGATCATCAACGGCAGCCTCTCCATCGAAGACGGCATGGCTCAGATGCAGGCGGCCGCAGAGCGGGTCGCCAAGTAGGGTAACCCGCCCGCCCGCAAGGGCCGGCCCATGAGTGTGGCCTGCACAGAGTCGTACAGGCCACACTCCTCCCGTCACAGAGGAGTACACACATGAAGGCACGCGAGTTCTGGCTGCTCTTCTTCCCCAGTCTGATCGTGATGGGCGGACTCCTCGTTCTCCCGCTCATCCAGACCATCCGCTGGAGCCTGGAGACCGTCCGGTACGGCACCCCCGGCACCTTCGTCGGGCTGGAGAACTACGCCTATGCGCTCACCGACGCGCGCTTCGGCAAAGCGGTGCTGTTCACCGTCGCGGTGACCCTGGTCACCGTGGTCCTCCTGGTGGTGCTCGGCTACCTCATCGCCACCGGGGTCAACCGCCTCACCACCTCCCGCCCCGTCGTGCTGGGCATCATGCTCGTCTCGTACGTGCTGCCCAACCTCATCGGCGCGGTGGCGTTCTCTTGGCTGTTCGACAACAACTTCGGCGGCCTCGTCAACCGGTTCATCGAGCTGCTCGGCGGCGCCCCGGTGCTCTGGTTCACGGACCAGGTGCCCAACGCCTTCCTGATCATCCTCAACACCACCTGGCACATGCTGCCGTTCGCGATGCTCATCATCCTCGCCGCCCTGCAGAGCGTGCCGTCCGAGCTGCGCGAGGCCGCCACCATCGACGGGGCGAACACGGTGCAGACCCACCTGCAGGTGATCATCCCCACGATCCGCGGCCCCCTCGGCTTCGTGATCCTCATCTCGATCATGGACGTGATCCGGATGTTCGACCAGCTGATCCCGCTGTCGCCGCAGGCGCAGGTGATCGGCAACGAGTCGATCATGCTGTACGTCTACTCCGTCGCGTTCGCGGACGGCGCGCAGCGACTGGGCCTGGGCAGCGCGATCAACGTCCTGACGATCATCCTGATCCTCATCCTGCTGACGCCGTCCATCCGGAGCATGTTCAAGGAAGCGAAGGCCGCGCGATGAGCACTTCCACCCAGCCGCTGTCCACCCACGCCATCGTCACGGGCGGGAAGAGCAGGAGGACGGCCGCCCGCAGACGGCCTCCGGTGGTCACCGGCGTCCTGCTCGGCCTGCTCTGCCTGGTGATGCTGGCGCCGTTCATCTGGATGACGCTGTCGGTGACGAAGCCGACCAACGTCGCCTTCGCCAGCCCGCCGGTGCTCTGGGGGTATGAGCCGACCTTCCGCGCCTTCGTGGACCTCTGGGAGACCACCTACTTCTCCGACTATCTGGTGAACACCCTGGTGGTCGCGGTGATCTCCACGGTGATCGCTCTGATCATCGGCATCCCCGCCGCCTACGCGCTCTCCCGGTTCCCGAGCTACGTGTCGGTGCTGCTGCTGATCCTGGCGCTGATCTTCCGGGCCCTCCCGCGCTTCGCGGTGGTGCTGCCGATGTACGACATCTCCCGGGCGATCGGCATCTACGACACCACCTTCGCACTGGCGATCGCCCTGGTGGCGATCAACCAGCCGTTCACCATCTGGCTGCTGCGGAACTTCTTCGCGGAGATCCCGAAGGAGCTCGACGAGGCCGCGATGATCGACGGCTGCACCCGGATCGGGATGCTGCGCCGGGTGATGATCCCGCTGATGGGCCCGGGCATCCTGACCGCCGGCATCTTCGTGTTCCTGTTCGCGTTCCAGGAGTACCTCACCGCCCTGGTGCTGACCGACACCTCCTCCAAGACGGTGCCGGTGTTCATCGCCACCCAGTTGGGGCAGACGCTGCCGATGCTGCAGCAGGCGGGCGCCGCGTCGATGCTGATGACGATCCCGGTGATCTTCATCGCCTTCATCGCGCAGAAGTACCTCGTCGCCGGGATGAGCGACGGCGCCGTGAAGGGCTGACGTGCTCCCGCTCGTCCTGCTCGCGGGGATGAACTGCACCGCCGACCTCTGGGCCGGGTGCGATCTCGGGCCCGACGTGCTCACCCCCGGGCTCGCCGAGGAGTCGGTCGACGCACAGGTCGACCGGCTCCTCGCCGAGCTCCCCGCGCGGTTCGTGCTGGCGGGCCTGTCCCTCGGGGGCATCGTGGGCATGGCGCTCGCGGTGCGCGCCCCCGAGCGGCTCGCCGGGCTGTGCGTCGTGTCCGCCAACGCGAAGGGTCCCACCGACGCGCAGCGGGCCGGCTGGGCGGACTGGATCGCCCGGCTCGACGCCGGGGAGTCGCCGCGGGCGCTGCAGGAGAGCATCCTGGGCGCGCTCCTCTCGCCGGCGGGGCTCGCGCAGCCCGCGCTCGTGGCGCGCACCCTCGCGCAGGGAGAGGCCACCGGCGCGGGGCCCCTGCGGGCGCAGCTGCGGATGCAGGGCACCCGCCGTGACCTCCGGCCGGGCCTGGCCGATGCGACCTGCCCCGCGCTGGTGGTCTCGGGTGCTGCGGACGCGATCTGCCCGCCGGCCTTCCACGAGGAGATCGCGTCGGCGCTGCCGGACGCCCGTCTGGTCCCGCTCTCCGGCGGTCACCTGCTCCCGATGGAGC
>JBEBWQ010000145.1:0-6265 GCA_040392075.1 Microbacterium sp. | reverse complement strand
GCCGGATGCTTCGCCGTCCGGCCGTCGCCGGAGGATGTCCCCGTGATCCGCCGCTGGAGCCAGGGCGCGACGTGCTGGCGGTAGTAGGCCACTCCCCCGGGCGGGATCGGCATGATCTCCCGCGGTGCCCACCACTCCGCCGGCGGCTCGTAGCCGAGGGCGTGGAGCACCCGTGCCGCGACCCGGTGGTGGCCGTGCGTGTTCATGTGCAGGCGGTCCTCGGACCAGAACCGTGGCTGACCGAGGATCCGGTCGGGCCAGTTCAGGGCCCGGATCACGTCGGGGCGCTCCTCTATCCGCCGGAGGACCGCCGCGGAGAGCTCGTCTCCCCGGCTCTGCACGAGCCGGCCGAGCGGGAGCAGAGCGGAGGGGTTGGCTCCGGAGAGCAGGATCAGGGTGACGCCCTCCTCGGTGCAGCGTCTCAGCACCCGGGAGAACGCATCGGCGATGTGCTCGATGTCGGCACGGGGGCGGAGCATGTCGTTGCCGCCGCCGTTGAACGACAGATGGGTGGGGCGCAGCGCGAGGGCGGGTTCGAGCTGCTCGTCCACGATCGGCCAGGCGAGCTTGCCGCGGATGGCGAGATTCGCATACTCGACGGGGTGGCCGCCGGCATCGGCCCATCCCTGTGCGACGATGTCCGCCCAGCCGCGCACCCGTCCGTCGGGAAGCTCATCCCCCACGCCCTCGGTGAAGGAGTCCCCGATCGCCACGAACCTCGCCGAGGGCGCCCTCTCGGTCCCCGCTGACTCCGCCATCCGCACCATCTCCGCGCGTCGAGGGTCAGCCGGCCAGCAGGGCCGTGCGCAGCGTGTCGAGACCCACGCCGCCGATGTCCAGGGCACGACGGTGGAACTCGCGGAGGGAGAAGCGCTCTCCCTCGGCCTCGGCGACCGCATCTCGCACCTGCTCCCAGATGCGCTGTCCGACCTTGTACGACGGTGCCTGACCGGGCCACCCGAGATAGCGGTTCACCTCGAAGCGCACGAACTCCGGCGGCATGTTCACATTGCGCCCGAGGAAGTCCAGTGCGTAGCCGGCATCCCAGCGACCGGCGCCGTCCAGGCGCTCCTTGCCGAGGTGCACGCCGATGTCGAGCACGACGCGCGCCGCTCGCATCCTCTGGCCGTCGAGCATGCCGAGGCGGTCCGCGGGGTCGTCCAGGTAGCCGAGCTGCTCCATGAGCCGCTCGGCGTACAGCGCCCATCCTTCGGCATGGCCGGAGGTGCCCGCGAGAAGACGGCGCCAGGAGTTCAGCCGGTCCCGGTTGTAGACCGCCTGGGCGATCTGCAGGTGATGCCCCGGCACCCCCTCGTGATAGACGGTGGTGAGCTCCCGCCAGGTGTCGAACTCCGTCACGCCCTCCGGCACCGACCACCACATCCGGCCGGGGCGGGAGAAGTCGTCCGTGGGCGAGGTGTAGTAGATCCCGCCCTCCTGCGTCGGCGCGATCATGCACTCCAGTCGCCGGATCGGCTCGGCGATGTCGAAGTGCGTGGCGCCGAGCTCCGCGACCGCGCGGTCGCTCGTCTCCTGCATCCACCGCCGCAGCGCCTCGGTCCCGTGCAGCTTGCGCGCCGGGTCCTGCTCGAGGTGCGCGACGGCCTCCTCCACCGTCGCCCCGGGAAGGATCTCCTGCGCGATCCTCTCCTGCTCGGCCACCATGCGGGCCAGCTCCTCACGGCCCCACTCGTAGGTCTCGTCGAGATCGACGGTCGCGCCGAGGAAGCGGCGGGAGTGCAGCGAATACAGCTCGCGCCCGACGGCATCGTCCTCTCCGGCGGCCGGAGCGAGCTCGTCGACGAGGAAGGTGCGCAGCGCGTCATAGGCCGCGCGGGCCTCGTCGGCGCCGTCGTCGAGATCGCGACGGAGGGCGGCGCTCATCTCCGCTCCCGAGCCGAGGGCGGCGCCACGCACGAACTCCGCGAAGAAGCCCTCCGCATCGGTGTACCGTGCGATCTGCCCGGCGACCTCGACCACCTGGCGCCGGGCGGGAACGACCCCGGCCGCGGCGCCCTCGCGGAGGGTCTGGATGTAGCCGCGCAGAGCCTCGGGGACGGCTCCGAGCCGCCGGGCGACGGTTGCCCAGTCCTCCTCGGAATCGGTCGGCATGAGATCGTAGACCTCGCGCACCCCCTGCACCGGCGACTCGATCACATTGAGATCCCGCAGGTGCCAGCGGGCCTCGTCCAGCTCGACCTCCAGGCGCAGCTGGCTGCTCAGATCCGTCTGGGTGACACGGTCGATGTCATCGACCGGCTCCAGCGCCTCCAGCTCGCGGAGGGTGCGCCGGACGCTGCTCAGATAGCGCTCGTGCCCCGCCGGACCGAAGTCCTCATAGCGATCGTTCCCCTCGGTGCGGCCGATGAAGGTGCCGAGGGACGGGAACTGCTCCGCCAGCGTGTCGACCCAGCCGTCGGCGAGACGGTCGATGGCGGTGGGGGTACGGGGTGCGTCGGTCATACCTCCAGCGTACGGCGGACCGGCGACACGGACATCGCTCCCGGGCGTCCCGTCAGCACACCCCCGTCCGCTCCGTGGTCCATCGACTCAGTGCGCGGCCTCGTTCCAGTCCCGCCCCCGCCCGACCTGGACATCCAGCGGCACGTTCAGCTCGGCCGCGGTCGCCATGCGATCCCGGACCACGGCCTCGACCTCGTCCCATTCCCCCGGCGCGATCTCCAGCACCAGCTCGTCGTGGATCTGCAGCAGCACGCGGGACCGCAGCTGCCGGTCGATCAGGTCGCCGTGGATGCGGAACAGCGCGATCTTCATGATGTCGGCCGCGCTCCCCTGGATCGGGGCGTTGAGCGCCGCGCGTTCCGCGTTCTCCCGGAGGACGCGGTTCGGGCTGTTCAGGTCCGGGAACGGACGACGCCGGCCGAAGATGGTCTCGGTGTACCCGTCCTCCTTGGCCCTCATGACGGAGGCTCGCAGATAGTCGCGCACCGCGCCGAAGCGGGCGAAGTACTCCACCATCAGCCCCTTGGCCTCGGACTGCTCGATCCGCAGCTGCTTGGAGAGACCGAATGCGGAGAGGCCGTAGACGAGTCCGTAGGACATCGCCTTGACCTTCGTGCGCATCGCCGAGGTGACATCGGCCGGCTCCACGCCGAACACCCGCGCTCCGACGAAGCGGTGCAGGTCCTCGCCCGAGCGGAAGGCCTCGATCAGCCCCTCGTCTCCGGAGAGGTGGGCCATCACGCGCATCTCGATCTGCGAGTAGTCCGCGGTGAGCAGGGTCTCGTAGCCCTCGCCCACCCGGAAGGCGCTGCGGATGCGCCGGGACTCCTCCGTGCGCACCGGGATGTTCTGCAGGTTCGGGTCGGTGCTGGACAGGCGCCCGGTCTGGCTGCCGGTCTGCACATAGGTCGTGTGGATGCGCCCATCGGCGGCGATCGAGGTGTCGAGCGTCTCGATGATCTGACGCAGCTTGGTCGCCTCGCGATGCTGGAGCAGCAGATCGAGGAAGGGATGCGGGTGCGTCTCCTGGAGATCGGCGAGAGCCGTCGCGTCGGTGGAGTACCCCGTCTTGGTCTTGCGGGTCTTCGGCAGGGCGAGATCCTCGAAGAGCACCTCCTGCAGCTGCTTGGGCGAGGCCAGGTTCACCTCGCGATCGATGGCGGCGTACGCCTTCTGGGCGATGCCGTCCGCGCGCGTGCCGAGCTCGCCCGAGAACTCGGACAGGACCTCGTGGGAGACCGCGACGCCCGCGAGCTCCATGTCGGCCAGGGTCGGCAGCGTCGGCAGCTCGATGTCGCGGAGGACCGCCGTGACCGACTCGGTCATCTCCTCGCGGAGGACCCCCGTCACGCGGAGGGAGAACCAGGCCTCCTGCGCGGGGGTGGCGCCGGGGTTCTCCGGAACGAGCTGGGAGGGGTCGGACTCGGGCAGCTTCTCCCCCAGGCACCGGTCCACGAGATGCGCGAGGGTCTTGTCGGGGAAACTCGGCCGCAGCAGCCATCCGGCCAGGAGGGTGTCGAACACCAGGCCCCCCAGCCGGATGCCGGCACGGCGCAGCGCCTTCACCTGCGGCTTGGCGTCGGTGAGGACCTTCGGCGCCTCGGAGGTCATCCACGGGCCGAGCGCCTCGCTCGCGGCGGGCGACCAGTCGGTCTCCCGCAGCTCCTTCTCGTTCGCCGCGCCGATGCGGACGGCCTCGCCGCCCTGCACGACGACGGTGAGCGCCACCTCCCCGTCCTGCGAATCGAGCCAGGCGGCCATCTCGGCCGGCGAGGACTCCTGCGGTTCCGGGATGGCCCGGTTCACCTCGTCGGCGACATCCGCGCCTTCGGGCTGCCCGACCGCCTCGAAGACCCGGCTCAGCAGCGTCCGGAACTCCAGGCGGGCGAAGATGTCGCGCAGCGCCTGGGCGTCCACCGGCTTGACCACGAGATCGTCGGGGGCGAACGGGAGCGGGACGTCGCGGAGCAGCCGGTTCAGCCGGCGATTCCGGCGCACGTCCTCGAGGTGCTCACGGAGATTGCCGCCCACGACGCCCTTGATCTCCTCGGCGCGCTCGAGCAGCTCGTCCAGGGAGCCGAACTGGGTGAGCCACTTGACGGCGGTCTTCTCCCCCACCTTCGGCACGCCCGGAAGGTTGTCGCTGGTCTCCCCCACGAGGGCGGCGACGTCCGGGTACTGCTCCGGGGCCACGCCGTAGCGCTCCCGCACCGTTGCGGGGTCGTAGCGCTTCAGCTGCGAGACGCCCTGCACGGAGGGATAGAGGAGCGTGACGTCGTCCGTGACGAGCTGGATCGTGTCGCGGTCGCCCGAGACGACGAGCACGTCGTATCCCCCGGCCGCCCCTTCGGTGGCCAGAGTGGCGAGGATGTCGTCCGCCTCGAAGTCCTCCTTGGCCAGGACCGGGATGGACATCGCCGCGAGGCACTCCTGCAGCAGCGGGATCTGCCCCCGGAACTCCTCCGGCGTCTCCGAGCGGGTGGCCTTGTACTCCGGGTACTCCCGGGTGCGGAAGGAGTGCCGCGAGGTGTCGAAGGCGACGGCCAGATGCGTCGGCTTCTCCGCCTTGATCAGGTTGATCAGCATCGCCAGGAAGCCGTAGATGGCATTGGTGTGCTGCCGGTCCTTGGTGGTGAAGTTCTCCACGGGCAGTGCGAAGAAGGCACGGTAGGCGAGGGAATGGCCGTCGACGACCATCAGGGTAGGCTTTGCGGAGTCCGTCACTCCCCCAGCCTAACCAGGTGGACCGACATCGCATCGGGCGCGATCGCACGGCGGGAGGTGACGTCGATGTGCCGGGGCGTGAGAGGAGCCAGCGATGACGCGACACGAGGCGTGGGCGGAGCAGGGCCTGGAGTGGGTCGCCGCCCGCGGCGTCGGTGCGCTGGCCGAGCGGATGGAGATCGAGATCGTCGAGTTCTCGGCCGATCGGGCCGTCGCGACGATGCCCGTCGAGGGGAACACGCAGCCGGTCATGCTCCTGCACGGCGGGGCGTACCTGGTGCTCGGCGAATCGCTCGGATCGATGTCGGCGAACTATGTCGCCGGTCCCGGCAAGCTCGCGGTGGGCGTGGACATCAACGCGACCCACACCGCCTCCGCCACGAGCGGCATCGTCACCGGGGTCTGCACCCCGATCCATCTCGGCCGCACGCTGACCGTGCACGAGATCGTGGTGACCAACGAGGACGGTCAGCGCTGCTCGACGGTGCGCATCACGAACCTGGTCAAGGATCTGCCGGCGCACCTGTCCTGGGAGGGACCGCGCGGCTGAGACCGGGACGGCATCACCCGGATCACCTCTGCAGGAGCTCCAGCACCTGGTCGACCTTGGTTCCCAGGGAGTCGACCTTCACCTCGATAACGTCGACCTTGGTCTCCAGGGCGTCGACCTTCACCTCGAGACGTGCGGTGCGTTCCGTCAGCTCACCAAGGACGGCGCCCTGTGAGCGCTGCTGTGATCGGACGTCCTCCACGAGCAGATAGAGCTCATCGATATCGCGGCTGTTCTGCTCCATCTTGCGGAAGCTCTCCCGGGGGTTCATCGCCATACTCGGACTGTACTGAGCAGTGCCAGGGCAGGGGAAGAACGGGATGGAAAGTGTGGATAACCTCGTCCGAAGGACCTCGGTCGCTCAGCCCTTCTTCGGTGCAAGCTGCTCGATGATCGCCTTGGCGACATCCTGCATGGTGAGGCGCCGGTCCATCGAGGCCTTCTGGATCCAGCGGAACGCCTCGGGCTCGCTCAGGCCCATCTTCTCGTTGAGCAGGCCCTTGGCCCGGTCGACGAGCTTGCGGGTCT
>JBEBWQ010000144.1:0-6270 GCA_040392075.1 Microbacterium sp. | reverse complement strand
CGTGAGCACCGGCACCGGGGGACGCACGAAGAAGGGGCCGGACAGAGAATGTCCGCCGGCCCCTTTCGCGTGTGGTCTCGCCGCCCCCGGTCAGACCGCGAGGCGGTGCGAGAGGACGTCGCGCACCAGGCAGCCGAGGCTGGGGGCGTCGGTCTTCGCCCGGATGCGGGCCCGATGCACGTCGATGGTCTTCACGCTCGCGCCCAGCCGGGTCGCGATCTGCTGGCTGGGCAGTCCCTCGATCACCAGGCGCAGCACGTCGCGCTCGCGCGGGGTGAGCTGGTCGACCCGGGCCGTCAGCATCCGGCGCTCGTCGCGCTCGGCGAAGATCCTCCGGGCGTCGGCGATCTGCGTCTGCACCACCTCGAGCATCCGCTGCGGCTCGTACGGCTTCTCGAAGAAGTCCACGGCGCCGGCCCGCATGGCACGGACGGTCGTGGCGATGTCGCCGTAGGCGGAGCAGAAGACGACGGGTGCCGGGTAGTCGCGCGCGGCCAGCTGCTCCTGGAGCTGCAGGCCGCCCATCCCGCGCATGCGCGCCTCGAGGATGACGACGGCCGGCTCCTCCTCGTCGAGCTCGTCCAGGAAGGCCGTCGCATCCGGATAGGTGAGCGCCACGATGCCGACGCTCTGCAGCAGGAACGCCAGCGAACGGCGCACGCCCTCGTCGTCGTCCACGATGTGCACGACGGGCGCGTCCGACAGCGCGTGCGCCGGCGCCTGCTGGGTGGAGTCCTGCATGGTCATGTCCGGTCAGACCGCCATCAGGATGGAGGCCGACGGGTAGGCCTCGGCGAAGTTGTCCGGCAGCGGCGCGACGAAGACGTTCTCGGTGCGGGTGCGGGTGATCCGCCACACGCCGTCCTCCTTGCGGAACGCGTTGTTCAGCCGGCTGGAGCGCAGGAGCGACTTCCCGTCGGAGAACAGCCACGGCTGCATGTGGATCCACTGGCCGGTGGCGGTGTCGCCGTCGACGTGGATCTGCTCGGAGGTGAGGTAGTGCGCGTTCAGCAGCAGCGCCGGGTCCTGCTTCTTGCCCCAGAAGCCCTGGAAGTGCGTGCGCAGCGCGTCCTTGCCCTCCATGCGGCCGAACTGGTCGGTGTAGTACTCGCCGACGCCCTCCCACACCGCGTCCTCGGTGTAGAGCTCGAGGATCAGCTCGACCCGCTCGGCGTCGTCCGTGACGCCGTACTCCGGGATCGGGGTGTCGCAGAGGAACATGTAGCGCGCCTGCAGGCGACGGATGTCGGCCTCGGCCTCCAGCACCTCGATGCGCTTCACCAGGCCGGCCAGAACCTCTTCGGTACCCATGGATTCTCCTCGTCGGGAATGCGGGCCCCGACGTCCGCTACGACCGGGGCGATGAACGATGCGGCGCGGACGCCGTCACACGTGTCTCCGACGCTAGGCCGCCGGGCCGGACAAAAGAGGGCGGGGGTTTGGTCAGCGAACCGGACCGCGCTGCAGGGCGCGCCCGATCTCGACCGCGGCCGCCCACAGCGCCCGCAGGATCACCTGGTCGTCCTGCCGGCCCACGTGCACGGTGGCCGAGATCGCCGCGATCACCTGCGAGCCGCCGGGATACTCGATGGGCACCGCGAACGACTTCGTCCCCGGGACGACCGACCCGTACTCGCTCGCCCACCGGCGCTCGCGGATGAGCTCGTGCTCGGCCCGCACCGCATCGGGCATGCCCTCCTCGCGTCCCTGCATGCGATAGGCCTGGAGCACGCGGCCGGAGACCGTCTGCTCCGCCCGCACCGACGGGGCCACGGCGGCGAGGAGCGCGATCTCCCGCCGCCCGCCGATGCGCTCGAGGTAGACGACGTCGTCGCCGTGCGGGACGGCGAGATGGACGACGAGGGCCTTCATCGCCATGCGGAGATCGACCAGGCTCGGCCTGGCCACCGCGCGCAGACGTGCGGGGCCGGGGACCATCTGCCCCATCTCGTAGAGTCGCCATCCGAGCTGATAGCCGCGCGGGGTCTTCACCAGGTACCCGAGGTCGACCAGCTGCTGCGCCAGCCGGTAGGTGCTGGCCTTGGGGACCCCCGATCGCCGGGAGAGCTCGGTCAGCCCGATGGTGGTCCGGCTGGGCGAGAAGGCGCTCAGCAGCAGATGCACCTTGCCCAGCACCGAGTCGTCGGCGATCCCGCCCCCGACCGCCCCCCCGTCCGCCCCCGCGGCCGGCTCCGCCCCGCTCGGCGGCTGCTTCTCTGCCATTCCTCGAATCTAGCCCAGATCGATCCGAATTTTGGTCCTCTGGGCGGACCGAGATCCTCACTGCACCCACCCCGATGCCGGAGGCTCATGGCACTCTGGAATTGCGCTGGCGCACAGGGCCCGAAGCCTGCACCGGGCCGAGGGCTCGCACCGGCGTCACACGCCCATTCGACCGGAGGCACCCATGCGGTTCGTTCATGACACCCTGCCCCAGCGCGTGCGCTTCGCCTCCGGCGAGGCCCGCGAGCAGCTCGCCGCGGAGGTGGCCGAGCGCGGCGCCCGCCGCGTGATGATGATCGCGGCCGAGAGCGAGCGCGAGATCGCCACGGGCATCGCCGAGGGGCTCCCCGTCGTCGTGTGGCACCACGAGGTGGCCCCGCACGTGCCGATCGAGGTGGCCGAGCGCGCGCGCGCAGCCGCCGTGGACAACGACGTCGACCTGCTGATCTCGGTCGGCGGCGGCTCGACCACGGGCCTGGCCAAGGCCGTCGCCCTGACCTCCGGCCTGCCGATCATCGCCGTGCCCACCACCTACGCCGGCTCCGAGGCGACCGACGTGTGGGGTCTGACCGAGGCCTCCCGCAAGACCACCGGCGTCGATGCGAGGGTGCTCCCCCGCACCGTCGTCTACGACGCCGAGCTGACGCTCTCGCTCCCCGTCGAGCTGTCGGTGGCCAGCGGCCTGAACGCCCTCGCCCACTGCGTCGACTCGTTCTGGGCCCCCCGCGCCGACCCGATGAACCAGGCGCTGGCCACCGAGGGCATCCGCTCGCTCTCCCAGGGGCTGCCGAAGGTCGCAGCCGCCCCGCACGACCTGGAGGGCCGCGAGCTCGTGCTGCACGGCGCCTACGTCTCCGCCGTCGCCTTCGCCTCGGCGGGCTCCGGGCTGCACCACAAGATCTGCCATGTGCTGGGCGGCATGTTCGACATGCCCCACGCGCAGACCCATGCGATCGTGCTGCCGTACGTCCTCGCCCTCAACGGCGCGGCCGCGCCCGACCTCGAGGCGCGCATCGCCGCCGCCTTCGGCGCGCCGACCGCGACGGAGGGCCTGGCCCGCCTGCGCGCTGCCCTGAACGCCCCGATCGCGCTGCAGGACCACGGACTGCCCGAGGACGGGATCCCGGAGGCCGCGGCCACGATCATGCCCCTTGTTCCGGCCGGGAACCCGGCCGACATCACCGAAGATCGGCTGGTCGCGCTGCTCCGCGCGGCATGGGCCGGAGAGGAACCCCGATGACCAACGGCACCACCCCGGTAAGCGCCGAGCAGCAGGCCCGCGAGGCCGAGCTGACCGAGCGCGTGATCCGCTCCTTCGACTCCTGCGCGGACCCGCGCCTGCAGGAGGTGATGGTGGGCCTCGTGAAGCACCTCCACGCCTTCATCCGCGACGTCCGCCTCACCGAGGAGGAGTGGAACACCGCGATCGGGTTCCTCACCGCCGCCGGCCACATCACCGACGACCGCCGCCAGGAGTTCATCCTGCTCAGCGACGTGCTGGGCGCCTCCATGCAGACCATCGCGGTGAACAACGAGGCCTACGCGGACGCCACCGAGGCGACCGTGTTCGGCCCCTTCTTCGTGGAGGGCTCCCCCGAGGTGCCGATCGGCGGCGACATCTCCTTCGGCGCCGCCGGCCAGCCGTGCTGGGTGGAGGGCCGGGTCACCGACACCGAGGGGAACCCGGTCGCCGGGGCCCTGATCGAGGTGTGGGAGGCCGACGAGGACGGGCTGTACGACGTGCAGTACGACGACGACCGCACCGCCGCGCGCGCCCACCTCTTCAGCGACGAGAACGGCGAGTACTCGTTCTGGGCCATCACCCCCACCCCCTACCCGATCCCGCACGACGGCCCGGTGGGCAAGATGCTCGAGGCCGTCGGCCGCTCCCCCTACCGGGCCTCGCACCTGCACTTCCTCGTCGACGCCGAGGGCCACCGGCGCCTGGTCACCCACATCTTCGTGCGTGGCGACGAGCTGCTCGACCGCG
Organism: Microbacterium sp.; assembly: GCA_040392075.1. Classification (GTDB taxonomy): domain Bacteria; phylum Actinomycetota; class Actinomycetes; order Actinomycetales; family Microbacteriaceae; genus Microbacterium. The sequence continues at coordinate 2,057 of JBEBWQ010000144.1, read as the reverse complement.
ACAGCGTGTTCGGCGTGAAGGACTCGCTGGTCAAGGACTTCGAGCTCCAGGCCGCCGGCAGCGCCACGCCGGACGGACGTGCGATCGACGGCGACTGGTCGAAGGTGCGCTTCGACATCGTCCTGGCCCCCGCCGGGGTCTGACCGCCGTTCCGAAGGGCCCGTCCGGAGAGATCCGGGCGGGCCCTTCGGCGTGCTCCTCGCCGTCACCCTGAGCGCGGCTCACCCGGATCACAGGTCCGGCCCGGGCGGATGCGCGCGGCGCGCGCACCGTCATCCTGCGCACCGTCGCAGGACCTGCCGGCCCGCGCCGCAGAACCGCGGGTCCGCGACGGCGGCATCGCCGACTCCGCACCGGATGACGGGGAACGGCCGAGGGCCGCCTCCGCCCAGGACGAGCAGGCGGCAGGGACCGGCTCCTCAGTCCGCGAAGACCGCGGCGGCGCGATCGACGGCGCGGATGATCGCCGCATCATACGTCGACCGTGCGCCGGGGACCACGCGCACGCCGTGGAGCTCACCGCCGCTGAAGCGGTAGGACCGGTGCCGCTCGTACAGGTCCCAGTCCACCGGGCTGCCGTAGTCGTAGCCCACGCTGATGCCGGTGAACGGCGCCATGCCCATGAGCATCGGCACGTCCGGGATCTCCGCGACGACGCGACCCCCACGCTCCAGCAGGATCCGGCAGCGCAGTCCGTCGCGCTCCTCCACCCGCAGGGTCAGCCGGTGGAGTCCCGCGGGCAGCGCCGGCCCGCGGGCGCGGCGCATCGCCCCGTAGGCGTTGTAGGCGAGGAGCGGCGCCCCCTCGTCGAGCGCGACGAGGTAGCCGCCGCCCTGATCGCCGTGGGCGACGAGCACGCCGGCCGCTCCAGGTTCGACGAGCACGTCGATCTCCATCGCGAACGACTTCAGCACCGTCAGCTGCGCCGAGCGGAACCGCTCCAACGGCGGGCCGTACGGCGCCAGCGTCACCGGCGCCACCAGGGCGAGCTCCGTGTCGGGCCGCGTACGGTGCAGGCTGCCGTCGTCGTCGAGCGGGAAGACGGCGTTGCGCCAGGCCTCCTCCCGCCAGCGCTCGGCCAGCATCCGGGTGTGCTCGGGCAGCTCGGCCGCGCGATCGCGGGCCTCGGTGGGGTCGTCGGCGAGGTGGTACAGCTCCCACTGCCCGCCGGCGGCGCCCTGCTCGCGCGTCGGCGGCGTCGGGGACACCGCCTTCCAGCCGCCGTCGACGAGGGCGCGGGCGCCCAGGCACTCGAAGTACTGCCGCTCACGCGCCGGAGCGCCGGGATCGCTCAGCACGGGAGCGATGCTCGCGCCGTCGAACTCCTGAGCGGGACGGCCGTTCCGCTCGGTCAGCGCCGGGACGCCGGCGAGGTCGAGGATCGTGGGGGTCAGATCCGAGACGAACACGAACTGGTCGCGCAGGCCCCGCCACGCCGGCGGCGCCGCCGGCCACGAGACCACCAGCGGCGCATGCACGCCGCCCTCGTAGGTGGAGGACTTGAAGGACCGGAAGGGGGTGTTCGACACCCGCGCCCAGCCGGCCGGGTACTGGCTGTACATCCGCGGGCCGCCGATCGCGGAGACGTCCCGTGGGACGTCCCGCACCCAGTCGTCGGGGAGGCCGGCGATCTGCGCGAACTGCGCGAAGTAGCTGCGGGTGCCGCGCGGGCCCCCCTCGGCGGTCCCGCCGTTGTCGCTGGCGAGCACGACGATCGTGTTCTCCCGCTCGCCGATCCGGTCCAGGTGCGCGAGCAGGCGGCCGACGCTCTGATCGACCTCGGTGACCGCGGCCGCGTAGACCTCCATGTGCCGGGCGAAGAGGGCGCGATCCTCATCGCTCAGGGCGTCCCAGTGCGGGATGCTCTCGTCGTCCGCCAGGACGCCGGCGGGCAGCTCCGCGCTCTCCGGGACGATCCCCCGCTCGCGCTGACGGGCGAAGCGCTCCTCGCGCAGCGCGTTCCATCCCGCCTCGTAGCGCCCGCGGAACCGTGCGACGTCCTCCTCCTTGGCCTGGATCGGCCCGTGCACGGAGGTGTGCGCGTAGTAGAGGAAGAA
>JBEBWQ010000143.1:0-6281 GCA_040392075.1 Microbacterium sp. | reverse complement strand
AGCGGCGGATCACGGGGACATCCTCCGGCGACGGCCGGACGGCGAAGCATCCGGCCTGGGCGCGCCGGGAGCCTCGCGCCTGAACATCCCGTGGCTCCGAGCAAGGAGCTCGTCGAGACTCGGACCGCAGCCGCTGCACCCGGGATTCAGACCGCGCGCGTCAGGACCACGAGGTCGGCCGCGAGGTCCTCGATCGTGCCACGCTGCCCCTGGTACCAGTACCGGGCGACCGCATCCATCGGCAGGAGCAGGACGCGCAAGCGGAAGTCGACGATCGCGGGCTTGCGGTGGCCGCTGTCGCGCACCATCGCCCACCCGAGATGGCAATGGTCGACCAGGTGCTGTCCGAGGAGCCGGCCCGCGATGCGGATGAGCGGCTCCGCATCGAAGCGATCCGGCACCTCCTGTGAGAGCCACATCGCGCGCAGGTCGTGGACCTCGGCGGCGAGACCCGGCAGGTCCTGCGGGAGCCTCAGGAGCGGAAGCGCCTCATCGAGGGAGAGGAGCCAGGAGCGATCCATCGCCGTCATCGGCTCCAGGAGGCGGTGTGGGAAGGGGTCCTGGTCGCGTCGATCGCCATCGTCCGCACGAGTGGGGTCGTTCATCGTGAATCCTCCCGGTGAAGGCGTCCCGACTTCCGTTCCCCACCTTGGTACTCGACCGATCCGGTCATCTGTGCGCCACGGTACTGACCCCCGGTCCTGCCAGACGCCGTTTAGATGAGCTCTCTTAGATGCTGTGGAGAACCTGTCGCTTGCTGCGGGAGCAGCTGTCGTGGTGCGTGGCATCCGACTCGACAAGACGTCGCGCGATACCGAAGACGGCGACGGCGATCATCCCGGCGATCCTCCCCGGCGCGCGGTCGGAACCGTCCCGAAGGAGGGAATCGGCGGGGCGAACAGCGTATCTCGCGCCGGATGTCGATTCCGCTGCGGCCCGTTCGACGTCATAGTGAGAGGGTGCACACGGCATCCCGAGTCAAGGAGACGGACAGATGAAGCACATGCTGATCATGCGGGCCACGCAGGAGGCGATCGACGCGTCCCAGGAGGCCGACTTCGAGGAGATCCTCAACGCGATGGGCGCGTACAACGAGCAGCTCATGAACGCCGGCGTCATGGTCGCCGGGGAGGGGCTCGCCTACGAGCCCGGCTACGTCGTCGAGTTCGGGGGCGAGACCCCGATCGTCAGCGACGGCCCCTACGGCGAGGTCCACGAGCTGTTCAACGGGTTCTGGATCCTGCAGACGGCGACCGCCGAGGAGGCGATCGAGTGGGCGAAGCGCTGCCCGCTCGGCCCCGGCAGCAAGCTCGAGGTGCGCCGCGTGCACGACGACAGCGATTTCGAGCAGTGGGCCGACAACGAGTACGTCAAGAAGGAGGCCGGCTGGCGCGAGGAGCTCGGGACCGACTGATGACGCTCGACGTCACCCGCGCGGTCGAGGCCGTCTGGCGCATCGAGGGCGCGCGCATCGTCGCCGCCCTCGCGCGGATGACCGGCGACCTCGGCCTCGCAGAGGACGTCGCCCAGGAATCGGTCGCCGAGGCGCTCTCCTCCTGGCCGGTGAACGGCATCCCCGCCAACGCGGGAGCGTGGCTGACCGCGGTGTCCAAACGCCGCCTCATCGATGCGTGGCGCCGTCGTGAGCGCCTCGACGAGCGGTACACGATGATCGCGCACGATCTGTCCGACGCCGGTGAGGACGTTTGGGAGCCGATCGGCGACGATCTGCTGAGACTCGTGTTCACCGCGTGTCATCCGGCGCTGTCGCGCGAGTCCCAGATGGCCCTCACGCTGCGGGTGGTGGGCGGGCTCACCACCCAGGAGATCGCCCGGATGCTCCTCGTCCCGGTCGCCACCGTGCAGGCGCGCATCACCCGGGCCAAGAAGACGCTCGCCGCCGCACGCGTCCCCTTCGAGACACCGGATCCCGCGGAATGGCCGAGCCGTCTCGGCGGGGTGCTCGGCGTCGTGTACCTCGTCTTCACGGAGGGGTATGCGGCGACGGCGGGGGAGAGGTGGATGCGGCCCGACCTCGCCGACGAGGCGCTGCGACTCGGACGGGTCGTGAACGGGCTCCTGCCGCGCGAGCCCGAGGCGCACGCGCTGGTCGCTCTCATGGAGTTCCAGCGATCCCGTTTCGCCGCCCGGGAATCGGCGGACGGGGAGCCCGTGCTGCTGGCCGATCAGGACCGGTCGCGCTGGGACCGCGGGCAGATCTCGCGGGGGAGCGCTGCGCTCCGGGCGGCGGACGACCGTGCGCGTGCCCGCGGAGCGGGGCGAGGTCCCTACGCGCTGCAGGCGGCCATCGCCGAGTGCCACTGCCGGGCGGGCAGCGTCGACGACACCGACTGGGAGCGGATCGTCCTGCTGTACGAGGCGCTCGGACGGATCGCCCCGAGTCCCATCGTCGAGCTCGGTCGCGCCTCGGCGGTGGCGATGGCCACCGGACCGGCGACGGCACTGCGCATCGTGGACGACCTCGCGGCGTCCGGCGCGCTCCGAGGGTCGCCCCTGCTCCCCGGGATCCGGGGCGAGCTGCTCGTGAGGCTGGGACGCACGGACGAGGCCCGGGCCGAGCTCCGGGCCGCCGCCGCCCTCACCCCGAACGACGCGCAGCGCGCGATGCTGGAGCGTCGGGTGGCCGCACTCTGACGGCGGGCGGGAATAGGGTCGGGTAGGAGAGCGTTTCCGCATCGACGGCGATATCTGGTCGACGAGCCGAACGAGCCGGACCAGCGCAGGAGATGAGGTTCCCCAGATGACCACCCCGGACAGGCTCCGCTTCGGTCTCGACACGTTCGGAGACGTGACGGCGGACGCCGACGGCACTCCGCTGACGCAGGCCCAGACGATTCGCCACATCGTCGAGGAGGCGGTGCTCGCCGATGCTCTCGGCCTCGACGCCTTCAGCGTAGGGGAGCACCATCGCAAGGAGTTCGCGGTGTCCAGCCCCGACATGGTGCTCGCCGCCGCGGCCTCGCGCACCGAGCGCATCCGTCTCGGTACCGCCGTCACCGTGCTGTCGTCCGACGACCCGGTGCGCGTGTACGAGCGCTTCGCGACCCTCGACGCGCTCTCGAGCGGCCGCGCCGAGATCACCCTCGGCCGCGGATCGTTCATCGAGTCGTTCCCCCTGTTCGGCTACGACCTGCGCGACTACGAGCTCCTCTTCGAGGAGAAGCTCGGACTGTTCCATGCGCTCACCCGCGAGGAGCCGGTGACCTGGCAGGGGAGCACCCGCGCCGCGCTGACGGACGCGGACGTCTTCCCGAAGACCGACGCGGGCTTCCCGGTGTGGGTCGGCGTCGGCGGCACCCCGGAGTCGGTCGTGCGCACCGCGCGCCACGGGTTCGGTCTCATGCTCGCGATCATCGGCGGATCGCCCGGGCACTTCCGGCCCTTCGTGGACCTCTTCCGCCGGTCGCTGGAGTCGTTCGCGCAGCCGGAGCGCCCGATCGGGGTGCACTCGCCCGGCCACATCGCCGAGACCGACGAGCAGGCCTGGGATGAGGCCTACCCGGCGTTCGAGACGATGCGCAATGTCATCGGCCGGGAGCGCGGCTGGGGGCCGTACAGCCGCCCGCAGTTCCAGCGCGACGTCGGCCCTGAGGGCGCCCTGTACATCGGATCCCCCGAGACGGTCGCGCAGAAGATCGCGAGCACAGTGCGAACGCTGGGCATCGACCGTTTCGACCTCAAGTACGCGAACGGCACCCTGTCGCATGAGCGGCTCATGCGATCGATCGAGCTCTACGCCACGCGGGTCGTCCCGCGCGTGCGGGAGCTCCTCGCAGACTGACCTGCTCCGGCGCGGGCCGAGGCTGCCGGCGTTATCGTTGACACATGGCTGATCGAGCTGTCCCGAACCTGCCGTCGCGGAGCTTCGCGGCGACAGCGGAGTTCTACGGGCGGTTCGGCTTCGTCGAGGCTTTCCGGGACGATGCCTGGCTGATCCTTCGCCGCGGCGACCTGCAACTGGAGTTCTTTCCGTCTCCTGCGCTGGATCCCTGGACCAGTTCGTTCATGTGCAGCGTTCGCGTTGCGGATCTCGATGAGCTCTGGACCGCGATCGCCGGTTCCGGCATCGACATCGCCACGAAGGGCATCCCGCGTCTGACGCCGATCGCACTGCAGCCGTGGGGCAAGCGGGTCGGCTTCCTCAACGACATCGACGGCAGCCAGCTGCATCTGATCGAGGACGGCGGATAGCCGTTCAGCTGGCGGGATCGTAGGCGAACGCGCGCACCTCCTGGGCGCACCGGCAGGCGACCGCGAACCTCGCCGCCCATTCCAGCGCCGTCTCCCGGGAGGGTGCCTCCAGCACCGCGTAACCGCCCTCGAGCCGTGCCGTCTGCGGGTAGGTGCCCTCGGTCACGGTCCCATCGCCGTCGACCAGGACGGGGGGAATGCTCTCGTCGATGCCGCCGCCGAACACCCACACGCCGGCATCCTTCGCCTCCTGCACGACCGCGTGCGCCGCGTCCGACACCGCCGGCAGCTCCTCGGCGGGAACGACCATGGCGGCACTCGGGAACGAGATCAGATATTTCGTCATCGCATCGGCTCCTTGCCTCGCGCATCCTGGGTCGGATCATCCTCGTCGACACGGCGGCGGCACGCAAGGGAGCGCACGCAGCCGCGTATCAGGTGTCTCGGCCGACGGTGTGCGGAGGGATCGGGGCGGTGACGAGCAGGGGAGCGGGTGCGGGACAGGACCCGCCCACCCGGCGTCAGCCCATCGCGGGCGGAGGAAGCTCCCCGGTGTACACGCCGTAGGTGGTCGTCGCGGCGGCGTCCGCGACCTCGGGGTCCGTGCCGTCCGCGACGTGCGCACGGGCCCACGCGTCGGCAGACCCCCGCAGGAAGGACTTGCCCTCATCGGTGGCGAGCCACGCCTGGCCCTCCTCGGGGGAGATGCCGCCGTCGCCGCCGCCGAAGTAGGAAGCGAGACCGAGCAGCCCCGAGTCCCAGCCCATGCCGGTGGCCGAGGGGCCGAACCGCTCCCAGAAGCCCGCGGGGATCGCATCGACCGCGGCGACGTTCTCGAGCTCGAAGCGGGTGGATGCCGCATCCAGCGCGGTGAGCCGCACGTGCACGATCGCCGGCTCGCCCTGGCCGTTGCCCCAGGTCACCGTGTAGCCGGCGGATCCCGCGTTCGGCGGGTCGCAGCGGAGGATCTCGCCGCCGGCGTTGCCCTCGAACTGGAAGCGGCCGCCGAGCCGCAGGTCGCCGCTCACCGGCAGGAACCAGCGGGGGATGCGCTCGGCGCTCGTCACGGCGTCCCAGACGTCGTCGAGCGCAGAGGGATAGGTCTGGGCAAGGGTCTGCACATACGACAGCACGCCGTCGACCTCCTTCGTCTCGATACGGCGTGCGACAGCATTCAGCTGAGCGTTCACATCCATCGGTCTTCTCCTTCCTGTGCGGTCTCTTCGGTGGTCGTGCCGTGAGCGGGTGCCGCCGCAGCGGCCTTCCGCCGTGCGAGCCGACCGCGCGTGAGCTCGGTGCCCAGCGCGTCGAGCTTCGGCTCCCAGAACCGGCGGAAACCGTCGAACCATGCGTCCGCCTGCGCCAGGGGAGCGGGATCTATCGCGTAGAGCCGTCGCGTGCCCTCCGTTCGCACGGTGGCGAAGCCCGAGTCGCGCAGGACCCGCAGGTGCTGCGACACCGCGGGCTGCGAGATGCCGAACTCCGCCTGGATGACCCGGCCGAGCTCGCCGGCGGGCTCCTCGCCGTCGACGAGCAGCTCGAGGATGCGACGGCGGACCGGATCGCCGAGGACGTCGAGAGCGTGCATTCCCCAATAATTGCATCTAGACTTATATAAGTAAATAATTATATACGACGCGGCCCTCTCGAACGCGGATCGGCACTGTCCGTTGCAGCGAGGCTGACCCCTCCGCCGTTGGCGCGAGATGCTCCGCTGTCTCGCCGTATCGCGTGCCACACGCCTCAGGAGCCGCGCGAGGCGTCGATCTGACACCGCTGTCTGTGCTTGGCTTACGTCCACGGGGGAGTGCGTCGGAGCCGGGGAGGAGGGGAGAGCCTACTCGAAGTGCACGGTGCCGGCGGCGTCGATGCGCCAGCCGGGGTTGTGCGCGATCTCCCAGACGACTCCGTTCGGGTCGGCGACGTGCCCGTGGAAGACGCCTCCGAAGGCGCCCTCTCGGGCGGGTGTGAGGACCGTCCCTCCGGCCGCCGCCAGAGCGGCGAGCGTGGCGGCCACGTCCTTGCGCTCGGCCACGTTGTGGGACAGGGTGAGGCCGCTGACGCCCGGG
>JBEBWQ010000142.1:0-6311 GCA_040392075.1 Microbacterium sp. | reverse complement strand
CGGCCGACGACGAGCATGTACACGAGGAAGACGCCCAGGGCCGCGGCACCGATCCCGATCTTGACCGGCCAGGGCAGCGACCACCCGGTGACGAAGCCCTCGATGAGTCCGGCGAGGGCCAGAGCGAGCACCAGGCCGATCGCGACCGTGGCCAGCGCCCGGCCCTCCTCGGCGAGCGCCTGCCCGCGCGTGCGGTGCCCCGGCGCGACCCACGCCCAGAAGACGTGGAGCCCGGCCGCTCCGGCGACGAAGATGCAGGTGAGCTCCAGCAGCCCGTGCGGAAGGATGTACAGGACCATCACATCGAGCCGATCGTGGGCGGCCATCACCGCCGCGCTGACACCAAGCCCGACGGCGTTCTGCACCATCACCATGAGCGGCCAGATCCCGGTGACGCCGAACAGGACGCACTGCGCCGCGATCCAGGCGTTGTTGGTCCACACCATGCCCGCGAACACGGCCGCCGGGTTGTCGGTGTAGTACCCCGCGAAGTCCTCCTCGGCGTACTGCGCGAGAAGATCCGCCGGCCCGAGAGCCGCGATCAGCGCGGGGTCCCGCGAGATCCACGCGCCCATCAGCACGACGACGGCGACGAACCCCCCGGCGATCGCCAGGGTGGTCCAGCGCACCCGGTACAGGGCCGCCGGCAGCTGGGCGGTGAAGAACCGGGCGACGCGGGTGAGCGGGCTCTCGGTCGCGCCGGTCAGCCGCAGCCGCGCCGCGGCGAGCACCGTCGACAGATAGGCGCCCTGCGGCGAGTCGCCGACGCTGGTCTTCAGCTCCGCCAGATCCGCGGAGGCCGCCCGGTAGCGTGCGATCAGCTCGTCGACACCGGCGCCGTCCAGCGGCTCGCGGGCGAGGGCGTGCAGCCGCTCCCACTCGGGACGGCGGATCTCGGCCAGGGCGTCGGCATCCACCTGATTTACTGTACTCATGTCCGCCGCCCCTGCCCTCGTCGTTCCGGCGTCGCGCATGCCCCGCGTCCCCGGCACGGCGGAGTCGGCGGTCGACGAGGTCCTCTCCGGCGAGGCGATCGCCATCGATGTGCAGCCGATCGGGTTCTTCCTGCGGGTCCTGGGCGCGCTGATCGACGTGGTGTTCGCCCTCGCGCTCACGATCGCCTTCCTCGTCCTCCTCGGATGGCTGAGCTCGCTGGGGGTCCTGGATGGCGGCACCTCTCAGATCCTCAACATCCTCGCCCTGGTCACGTGCCTGGTGATCGTGCCGTGCGCGATGGAGGTCGCCCTCCGCGGCCGCAGCCTCGGCAAGCTCGCCGTCGGCGGCCGGATCGTGCGGACCGACGGCGGTGCCACCGGGTTCCGGCACGCGTTCATCCGTGCGCTCCTCGGCGTCCTCGAGATCTGGATGACGCTCGGAGCCGTCGCCATCATCACCGGGATCTTCACCGCACGCGCGCAGCGGCTGGGCGATCTCGTCGCCGGCACCTACAGCCAGCGGGTGCGCCTGCCGCGTCTCGACATCCCCGCCCCCGCCCTGCCGCGGGGGCTGGAGGCCTGGGCCGGGGTCGCCGACGTCGCACGCCTGCCCGACCGCCTCGCCCGGCGCGTCTCGCAGTTCCTCCAGCACGCGGAGCGGATGGCGCCGCCCGCGCGGACGCAGGTCGCGCAGAGCCTGCTCGCGGAGGCGGCGCCCTTCGTCTCCCCCGTCCCGCCGGCCGGGCCGGAGACGGCCCTCGCCGCGATCATGGCCGTCCGCCGCGAGCGCGAGACCCGCGCGCTGCGCGGCGCCGACGCGCGCGCCGCCGCTCTGCTCGGCCCGCGCTGAGCCGCAGATCCCTCCTCTGTCCTGAGTCCACGGAAAGCGATCGCGCTCTGTGGGCCGACGCCCGTGTGAAGGGGGCTGTCCCGCGAGATGCAGGCCCTCTCGCCCTCTCACCGGGTCAGCTGGAGCGCGCCGTCGGGCGTCATGATGCGCGCAGCGGAGACGCCGCAGGTGTATGTCGCATCGGTGTACACCACCGGGGTGGGGTCGATCGCCATCTCCGTTCCCGCGGCGGTCAGCGCGATCCGGGAACCGACGTGGCCGTCTGCGATGCTGACGGTGCTCTCCGTCGCCGAGAACGTCCCGGTGTCGGTGCCGTCGCGACGGATCGTGACGGCATGCCCCTCGACCTCTGCGGTGATGAGCCAGTCCTGATACTCCACGATGAAGGTGCCGTCATCGGCGAAGGCGATGGTCACCTGCCCGGTGACATCGGCGATCTCCTCCCCGAACTCGCGAATGCTCATGAGGAAGAACTGATTGTCCGCCACCCACGTGCCGCTGAGGCAGGCGACAGGGCCGGCACCGTCTGGCTTCGTCTCGCCGTCTGGCTTCGTCTCGCCGTCTGCGTGGTGCTCCGTCTGCGCGGTGCCGCTCGGGTCCGCAGGCGGAGACGAATGGTCCGTCCCGGCGTCCCCGGCGCAGCCGGCGAGAGCCATGCTGAGCGCGCAGGCGAGCCCGAGCGAGGCGAAGCCGTTCCTGCGTGTCGCGTGGATCATGATGATTTCCCTATCGCCTCTGCAGAAGGTAGAGCGACCCGTCCATCCGGTTGGTCCACACCATCGCCTCGTCGTTCCACGCGCTCACGATGAACCCCGGGGCGCCACCGGGAAGCACGATGATCGTGTCCTCCCAGCCGATGTCAGCGCCGCTGTCCCGGTGCTCGGTGACTCCGGGGACATGCTGGCAGTAGAGCAGTCGCCCGGTCGATGGGAAGACGTAGCGGATGTCCTCGTCGGCCAGGGCCTGATAGCCGCCGCCTGCGTCGTAGTGGGTGTGCTGCCAGGCACCGATGATGACGGCGTGCAGCTCGCCCTCCTGCCCGGACGGGATGCCCGGGAGCGAGTCCGCGGACAGCGCTGCGGTGTCCCAGTCACAGGACTCCCCCTGGATCCGAGGGTCGTCACTGGCCGCGTCCTGCTCAGCGGTGGCATCGGACGGCCCTGCGGTGCCGGAAGGGGTGCCTGCCTCCGGAGCCGACGGGGCATCGTCGCCGCGCGACTCCGCGGCGCATCCGGTGAGGGCCAACGTCCCGCCGAGCACGAGGGCGAGCAGCGGACCGCGCACGCGGCGCGTGAAGGGGATCACTCGCGCCTGAGGAGGGAACGTCTTCGGAGGCCCGTCATGGCCATATGCCGTGCGCAGCACAGGATCACCGGCATTCCACGGTCAGCGTGCCCGGGCCCAGCGACTCTCCGCGAGCGGAGCGGAACTCTCCCTCGAGCGCGAAAGATGCGCCGTCGAGGGTCAGGGAGTACTCACCCGTGGAGTACTCGGTGTCGAACGCGGAGAAGTCATCCATCGACTGGAGATGCCGGGTGGCACCCAGGTCGATGCGCGCCCCTCCGGCGGTGAAGCTCATCTCTCTGACGAAGTCGACGTCGAGATAGGCGGGTTCCCCGGATTCGTCTCCCTGACCGGGTCCGTGAACGAGGATGTCGCGCTCATCGATCGCGCAGAAGGCCAGGACGAAGGAGAACGACTCGCCGGCCATCACGAGCGACGCGGTGCCCGCCTCTGCCCCGGACGTGTCGACCGGGGCATCGCTGGGGGAGTCGGCCGATTCCTGGAGGGAGCCGGGCGACGAGGAGCCCACCGGCGGCCCCGGGGCGATCTCGGCGGGAGCGGCGCACGCGGTGAGCATCAGCGGGAGGGAGAGCATCAGCGCGGCTCTCCTGCGACGCAGGCCGATCGATGAGGGCGGTGAGGAGTCCATACACGGCACTCTAGGAATGCCTCTGTGAGCATAATGAGACCCGCGCTGCCACGGCCGGCGGTACGCACGATCTCAGCGGTGGCCCGCCCGGCTAGGGTGGGAGGCATGGAAGGCACGGGCGATCCCGTCCCCTCAGAGGTGAATTCCGCGGATCAGGACGCCGAAGAGCTTCTTCGTGAGGGGATGCTGACCGATTTCACGCCCCATGCGGCCAGGGAATACATCGAACGCTGTCGGGCCGCGCTCGCCGGGATGACACCGGGCGACTCCCTCCTGGCCGTCAAGCTCATGACGGCGCGGATCCTGGCGTCGGCGCATGGTCACACCGCACAGCTCGATCTCATCGCCGAGGCCGCGTCGGCGGATGAAGTCGGGAAGATGGCAGCGCGCCTCGACGATGAGATCGCCCGAGCCTATGCGCTGGTCTCGTGGGGATTCACCCGCCCGGCGCCCGAGCACGCGGAAGGAAGGGTGCAGGCCGCCGAGGAGATTCTCGGCATCGCGTCTCGTCGCGACGAGTCGTCGCTGATCCCCGTGGGCTATGCGCTGCTGCTGGTCGGACTCCTCGAAATGGGCGAGATCCGTTCACTCGACATCGAGCTTCTCGACCGACGCGCCGCGGCGGCTGACCTTCACGGCACTCACGAGGCAGACCCGGCGCGCTGGTTCCGCTGCTTGCGCTCGATTCTCGACGGAGACACGGAGAGCGCCGAGCAGCAGGCTGAGGAGCTGTTCGCCCGGTCCCGGCACCACGGGACCCACGCGCGGGCGCTCTACACGACGCAGATGGGCATGATCCGGTGGATGCAGGGACGGATCGACGGGGCCGAAGAGGGGTTCCTCGCGGCACGACGCGAATACCCGGAGCAGCTGCTCTGGACCGCATCGCTGGCGTGGCTGTGGCTCCTCCAGGGGCGGCGCGCCTCGGGTGAGGCCCTCCTGCGGACGCTGCCGGATCTCGAGGACATCCCCCGTGACCGGTATTGGCTCTCGACGGTCACCGTCCTTGCAGAGATCGCGCGTGTGCACGGGTCGCGGGAGGACGCCGAGCGGCACCGGTGGACGCTGCTGCCCTTCGCGGAACGGCTGGTGCCCGTCGGTGTCGGGGTGGCGTTCTGGGGCACCTGTGCACGGTCGCTGGGTCTGCTGGAAGAGCGTCTCGGGCTGCTCGACGCAGCACGATCGCACCTCGAGCTGGCGGTCGCCCTGAGCAATCGCCTCGGCGCGCTGGCCTGGCATGCCGAGGCGCAGATCGAGCTCGCCGAGTTCGCGATACGGCATGAACTGGCCGATGTGCCCGCCTACGAGCTTCTCGCAGAGGCCAGGGCGACAAGTCAGGCCCGCGGCTTCGCAGCGCTCGCTCGTCGTGCCATGCATCGCCCCCGCATCCGGGTCCTCGGCGGGTTCGAGGTGGTGTCGCTGTGCGGAACCCGCGCCGACTGGACCTCACGCAAAGCGAGGGAGCTGCTGAAGATGCTCGTCGCCGCCCGGGGCGTCGGGACGTCGCGCGAAGTGTTCATGGAGGTGCTGTGGCCGGGTGAGTCCCCGGCCCGGCTCAGCAACCGCTTCTCCGTGGCCGTCAATGTGATCCGCCGCGCTCTCGACCCGGATCGGCTGCTGCCGACCCAGCACCACCTCGTCACCGAGGGAGACTCGGTGCGCCTCGACACGGGCCACCTCGACATCGACCTCGAGCGATTCCTCTCCCTGGCGCAGCGCGGCGACGACGCGAGCCGCCGGGCCGCGCGAGCCCTCTACCGGGGCGAGGCCTTCTCCGACGAGCCCTACACCGACTGGGCTGTGACCGTGCGAGATCACGCGAGTCATCTGCGCGGCGCCCTCGGCTGACCGGCGCGCTCAGTCGGTGTCGTGGCGGTCGGCGCAGACGAGCTCGCCGTCGCCGAACACGATGACGGCGTCTTCGCCGTCGGCGAGGAGGCCCTCCAGAGCGAGACACGGAATCGAGGCGGTGGGGGCCTCGGCCGAACCGTCCATCGCGACGCGCAGGGTGCTGCCGTCCCATGTGGCCTTCGCGTTCTTGCTGCTGAAGGTCTTCTCGACGGCGAAGATCACGGTGTCATCGGAGGATCCGAACGCCCGGCCGTCGTTCCCCTCGGAATCCGGGCCCGCGAGCGCGTCTGCGAGGATGTCGAGTACCTCCTCAGGAGCCTCCTCGCTGACGCTGTCCTGCCGAGGGGTCGGGGCGGTACCGGGGTCTGCGGCGCACGCGGTGATGACGCACGCCAGCGCGAGGATCACCGCGGCGCCTCCCGGACGAAGAGCGGCTGAGAATCGCATTCGGATCTCCTTGTCGGCGAGTCGGCAGTGGGCGCGATACGCCCTGTCTGCAGGAGCCTACGAGTGGCTCTGTGAGATTTCTGCGAGCAGAGCAGAGCGGGAAGTGCCGATACACGCCCCGGCTCGCGGCCTCTCGTCGCCGGCACCGACAGCCGACGCCCCGCCTGAGGCGGACGCTGCTCCCCCATGAAACGGTCCTGCTCCCGGAAGGAGTCAGGCCCGGGCCCGGGGCGGGCAGCCAGGCGAGAGCGCGCGGAGTAGGGCGCGGATCCCGACGCAGGGCGCAGAGACCCAG
>JBEBWQ010000141.1:0-6356 GCA_040392075.1 Microbacterium sp. | reverse complement strand
CTACTCCAGGAAGATCTGGCGGCTGACGTCGCTCTCGAACCCGCCGATGGCGACCCGGACGTGGTAGGAGGCGCCACCCCCCGGGGCCTGCGGGCGGTTCTCCGCCGCGCACGTGTCGACGCTCGAGCGCGTGCGGTCCCAGACCACCGGCTCGGCGCTGGAGACGGTCTGCCCCGCCGTCAGGGTGACGACCATGTCGCTGGGGCTCTCCTGGCAGTCGGTCGAGCGCCACCAGGTGTCGTTGCCGCTGGTCACGGTGAGCGACTGCGTGCTCGATCCGACGTTGAGGGTGCAGTCGGCGCTCCCCCGGTTCGTCAGCTGGATGGAGAGCTGCGGCAGGGTCCCCGCCGGATAGGCCTCCAGGTCGGTGACGGGGACGACCTCGACGTCGGCGGCCTGGCACGGCGCGACAGCCGGCTGCTCGGGCGCGGCCTCGCCGGTGTCCTCCGGCTCCGGCGTCTCCGTCGTGGCGGAGGGCGCCGGCGACGGCGTGCCCGAGACCGTGGGCGAGGGGGTGGTCGGGGTCACCGGCTCGGGATCGCCTCCTCCCGCCAGCGCGGAGACGAGCGCCACCACGCCCCAGACGAGCAGGACGATCACCAGGATCAGGCCGCCGAACACCACGATGCGCCGACGACGGTAGACAGCGGGCGAAGGAGGTGGGGCCATGCCACCAGGCTAATCTCTGGTGGCCCCGAATGCCCGGCACGCTCCGCCCGGCCTCGTCTCTTTGTCAGAAAGTGCGGAGACTCCGCGCGACTCTCGCGCATCCGTGACAGCTGGACGCACGGGGTGAGCGATGTCAGAGGCGCTTCAGCATGCGGGTGTTGCCCAGGGTGTTCGGCTTCACGTGCGCGAGATCGAGGAACTCCGCCACGCCCTCGTCGCCGCTGCGCAGGAGCTGCGCATAGACGTCCGGCGCGACGATCTGCTCGCCGATCGGGGTGAAGCCGCGGCGTCCGAAGAACGCGGTCTCGAAGGTGAGGCAGAACAGGCGGGTGAGGCCGAGGTCGCGCGCCTTCCGCTCCAGCTCCTCCACCAGGGCGCGCCCCACCCGGCGGTGCAGCCAGTCCTCGCGCACCATGAGCGTGCGCACCTCGCCGAGATCGTCCCACATCACGTGGAGGGCGCCGGCCCCGACCAGCTCGCCCTCGGCCTCCGCGACGACGAACTCCTGCACCGCGCCGTAGAGCACCGCGAGCTCCTTGCCCAGCAGGATGCGCCGGTCCACGAAGGGCTCCATCAGGCCTCTGATGCCGACGACGTCGGTGCTGCGCGCCGGTCGCACGATGAACTCGCTCACCCCCTCAGACTACGGCCGCGGGCCGCGGGCCCGCACGATTGCGCATCCGCCACGCGACCCCGGGCCAGAGCGCCCGCCCCGCCGGCGCCGCGGACCGGCCCGGTCCCACCGGGGCTGTGTATGTTGAAACAGCGGGTCTTCGGGACGACCGGCCCCGGCCGAGCCGGTCGCCGAGCGTCCATCCGCCCTCGCCGCGCCGGCGGACGGGCCCGCTGCCCCTGACCTCACGCCGGATACACGGGAGTGCCGATGGATCTCGATGAAGCGACCCAGGCCGTCGCCGAGCAGCTCGATCGCGACGTGGTCGTCTTCGACACCGAACTGAACCTGATCGCCTTCAGCGCCCACCGCGAGGACGTGGACCGCGGTCGCCTCGCGATCATCCTCACCCGCCGCGCCACCCCGCGGGCGATGAAGATGATCTCCGAGGCCCGCGCGAAGGACTCCCCCACCCCGGTCGTGCTCCCGCGCAGCGGCGGGGTGAACGCGCGCGTGCTCGTGCCGCTGCGATATCAGGATCGCCTCTACGGCTATCTGTCCTTCTCGATCGCCGACACGGAGACCGAGAGCGTCGTGCGCAGCAACACCGAGCTGCTGGATCAGGTGGCGGCACGGATCGGCTCCCTCCTCGCGCTGCGGGAGCACAGCCAGCGCGAGGAGGCGACCCTTCAGCACCGCCTGCTCACCCGGCTCGTCGGCGACGATCCCGAGCAGCGGGCGGAGGCCGCCGCCGCGCTCGTCGAGGACGGCGTCCTCGCGCCGTCCGACGAATACGTCGTCGTCTCGATCGCGACCCGCGCCGCCGCGGACCGGGAGCCCTCCCAGGCGGCGCTGACCCTGCAGGACTGCATCCGCGTGGTCACGCGCATGTCGCGCTTCCCGGCTGCCGGCACCGTCGTCGACGCCCATGGCGTCATCGTGCTGCCGGGCCGGGCCGACGCCGAGCTGCTCGAACGGATCCTCCGCGAGGGGTTCGGCGAGCGCATCGTCGCCGGTGTCGGCGGAACCCGCGCCGTGCTGACGGAGGTCCACGACTCGCTCCGCGAAGCGCGGATCGCCCGGGACGCGATCGAGCGCCTGCCCGGCTTCTCCGGTCTCGTGGCGCAGTGGGATCTCCTGGGCCTGGACCGCGTGCTCGTGCAGCTGCCGCTCTCCGGGCTGCGGATGGAGGATCTGCCGCCCAGCGTGGTCCGGCTGCTGCACGCGCGCTCCGCGATCGATCTGGCCACCACCCTGGAGTGCTACCTGCGCTGCGGCGGGTCGATCGGCGAGGCCGCGCAGATGCTGCACATCCACCGCAGCACGCTCTACTACCGGCTGGACAAGATCCGCGAGCTGACCGGCGAGAACCTCACCGACGGACTGGTCCGCAGCGACCTGCACACCGGCCTGCGCATCGCCCGGCTGGCGGGGTTCTGGCCCGCCGGGCCGGTCGACGCCGCCCGCTGAGCGCGGCTACCGGCCCTCCCGCCCCCGTCCGTCGGGACACAGATGCACGACCCGGGCACGGATGCACGACCGAATCGCCCGGAAGCTCGTGCACCCGTACCCGAATCGTGCAATCGTCCCGGGACGGGGATGGGCGGGGACGCCGGGACGGGCCTCAGCCCCCCACCGTTGAGGGAAGCGCGGCCAGGGCCGCCTCCGCCTCCGCGGCCACGGCGAGCGCCGCCGCCGCGAGCGCGGGGTGGTCCTCCACCGGGACGGCGTCCAGGTCGACCACGGGCTCGCGCCCCTCGAACCGGACCGGCACGGTGACGAAGCTCTCCGGGAGGGAGGTTCCCCCCGTCCATGCCGCCAGCGGAATACGGGCGCCCAGGCGCATCCGGCGGATCAGCTCGACGACCCCCGTCGCCGTGCACCAGCCGCTGCTCCGACCGGGCTCGAGAGCGGACCAGGTGCGGAACCACCCCGAGATCTCCTCGCGGACCGCCGTCTCGTCCGCCGCGTCGATCCTCACCCGCTCGCCGTCCACGAGGACCCGGCTGAACAGCGGGACCTGATGCTTCCCGTGCTCGCCGAGCACCATGGCGTCCACGGAGGTCGGCGCGACGTCGAGCACCCGGGCCAGCGCCCGGCGGAAGCGCACCGAGTCGTTGAGGTTGTAGCCGACGACGCGACGGGGATCGAGGCCGGCGACCTCGGCCAGGACGGCCGCGAGGATGTCCACGGGGTTGGACAGCACGAGGACCAGGCCGTCCGGCGCGACGAGCCCGCGGACCTGATCCGCCAGCGCATGCATGAGCACCACGTTGGGGGAGCCGGCGCCGCTGCGAACTCCGTCCCGGGGCACCGGGCGCGAGGCCGCGACCACGAGCAGGTCCACGCTCCCCGCCGCAGGCTCCTCGGCATGGACACGGGGAAGCGCCAGGCCCGTGAGGGTCTGCGCCTCGGTGATGTCGATGGCGTGCGCCTGCGCGAGGTTCTGCCGCGCGTCCAGCAGGAAGAGGTCGTCGCACAGCCCCGCGAGGGCGAGCGCATACGCGGCGGTGGAGCCCACCGTCCCTCCTGCCCCGATGATCGCCACCGAACGAGGCCATCCGCCTCCACCCATGCTGCGCACCTGTCGTGCTCCTCTCCTCGCCGGCTCGGTCATGCCGTCCGGTACCTCTCGATCGCCTGTGGCGTGAACTCGACGCCGTGCCCCGGCGTCTCCGGGACGACGGCCATTCCCTCGACCAGCGCCAGCGGATGCCGGACGTAGGGGGCGAGGAAGGGGAAGTACTCCAGGTAGAGGGTACTGGTCGTCGCGGCGGCGACGTGCACGTGCAGCTCGCTCATCAGGTGCGGGGCGAACCCGAGCCCCGTCTGCTCGCACATCCGGGCGATCCGCATCATCTCGGTGAAGCCGCCGACCATGCACACGTTCGGCTGCAGCACCTGGAAGGCGCCCTTCTCGATGTAGGGGACGAACTCGTCGGCGCTGCAGTGGTGCTCGCCACCCGCGATCAGCAGCGGCAGCCTCTCGGCCAGCAGGCGGTGCCCCTCGATCCGGGTGCTCAGCAGCGGCTCCTCCAGCCAGAGGACCCCGAGGTCGGCGAGGGAGCGGCCCAGGACGAGCGCCTCCGCCAGGTCGAGCTTCTCGTTGGCGTCGCAGAGGATGCCGACGTCGTCGCCCACCGCGGCCCGGACGCGCCGCACCCGGTCGACGGCGTCCGCGGGCGGGATGCCCCCGACGCGGAGCTTCACCGCCGCCAGCCCCTCCTCGGCGTAGCCGGCCGAGAGGCGGACCACCTCGTCGATGGAGAGCCGAGTGCCCGCCTTCCCGGAGCCGTAGGCGGGCACCCGGTCGGCGAGCGCGCCCAGCTCGACGGCGAGCGGCACTCCCCGCTGCTTGGCCTTCAGATCCCACAGGGCGATGTCGACGGCCGACATGGCGAACCGGTTCAGCCCCGTGCCCATCCGGTGGGTCAGCAGGAAGAGCTCCTGCCAGATCGCGGCGACCTCCGTCGATGCGCGTCCGATCAGCCGCGGCAGGAGCAGGTCGTCGATCAACGCCTTCACCGCTCTCCCGCCGCCGTTGTAGGAGAGGTAGGTGAAGCCGGTGCCGCGGTGCGGCCCCTCGTCGAGCGTGACGCCGATGATCTCGTGGTGGGCGTCATCCCGGTCGGCGCTGGAGGGGGTGAAGGGAACGCGGAGGATCCAGCTCTCCGCAGCGGTGATCGGCATCTCGTCTCCTGGTGTCCGGGATCTGCTCACGACGGGCGCGGCCGGGTGCGTGCCGCCCGGGCCGGACGGCACGCACCCGCCGTCGCTACGAGAAGATCCTCTTGGTGATCTCGAGCGCCCGGTCGTTGACCTCCTGGATCTGATCCCAGGGCGCCGGCTCGAGCTGGTGGATGTCCTCCAGCGGCGGCAGGCCCTCGGGCGCGGCGCTGCCGGGCATCACCGAGTACTGTCCGATCTCGACGAACACGTCCGTCGCCGCCGGCGTCAGCAGCCAGGAGAGGAGGAGCTTCGCCGCGTTCGGGTGCGGCCCGTCCGCGACCACCCCGGCGCTGTTGAGGGCGACGTAGTTGGCCTCCTCCAGCGGGAAGAAGAAGCCCACCGGCGCCTGGTTCTCCTGGTCGCGCAGGTAGTAGTCGTACGGGTACGACATCACGATGGGGTACTCGCCCGTGGTCAGCACGGTGGTCAGGCCCGTCGCACGGCCCTCGAAGTGGACCTCCTGCGCCTTCAGGTCCTGCAGCCAGGCCTCGTCGACGTAGCCGAACTCGATGAGGCGCGCCATCGGCACCAGCGAGGGCCCGGAGCCGGTGAGGTCGACCCAGGCCAGCTGGCCCCGGTACTTCGGGTCGAGCATGTCGTCCCAGCTGTGGGGCACCTCGTCCTCGCTCAGCCGGTCGGTGTTGTAGGCGACGCCGAAGGCGGTCGCGGTCACCCCGACGAACTGCCCGTCGGGATCCCGGTACTGATCCGCAAGCTCCGCGGCGAGCACCGGCTCGTAGGCGTCGAGGCGGCCGGCGCCCTTCAGGGCGATGACGCTCGTGTCACCGCTGAGGACGGCGTCGACCATCATCGTGCCGCTGGCGACCTCCTGGTTGATGCGGCCGAACAGATCCGATCCGGTGAGGAACTCGGTCTGCACCGTGATCCCCGGGAACTCGCGCTCGAACTGGCGGAAGATCGCCTCCCGCTCGTTGGCGACCGCGCCGTAGACCACCACCGTCGTCTCGCCCGCGTCCTGCGCGGCGGCGTACAGCGCGGCCATGTCGTCATAGCTCGCCTGCCCGCCGTACCGTGCCGGGTCGGCGCTCTCGAAGGTGGCGTCCCCGGAGGGCCCGCCGTCTCCGCCCGGTCCCGGATCGCCCCCTCCGGAGCACGCCGCCAGAGCGAGCGCGGTCACCGCCAGTGCCGCTGTGAATGCCACCTTCCGCATGGTCCTGCCTCCTTGTTCTCGGTGCACTTCTCGGTTGGTTCGTCTCGTCCGGCCCGTCACATCGGGATGGGCACGAGGCTCGTGTCGTTCTCCTGGGGCAGCGGGGCGTCCGGGAGCAGGGCCGCCCTGTGCAGGGCGATGCGCAGCCGCACCGTCTCTCCCCGTTCCGGGAGG
>JBEBWQ010000140.1:0-6383 GCA_040392075.1 Microbacterium sp. | reverse complement strand
CCTTGCCGGCCCAGCCGACCATCTGCTGGAGATCGTAGGTCTGCGTGCTGCCGGGGCTCACCGCGAGCGACGCGCTGCGCAGCACGGGCTGCGGGATCTCCGCCTCCACCTCGACCCGGATGGTCAGGGACGTGTCCTCCGCCTGGCCGGCCAGGCGGACCGACACCACGCAGGTGTCGGTCCAGGGGGCACCGGTGCCGGCGCTGTAGCGCACCGTCGTGCCCGCGACGATCGCGCAGGTCGCGTTCGCGCGCGAGCCGCCGGCGCGGACCCCCTCGCCCACCTGCAGCGTCTGCCCCGGGGGCACCGGCACCACGGTCGCGAGATCGAGATCGACGGTCTCCTTCTCCTTCACCGCGAGCGGCGGGGTGCCGGCGCGCAGGCTGAGCCGGATGTCGTTGTCGCCGAGCACGCGGAGGAACCCGAAGGACGAGACCGGGGTGCCGTCGAATGCCGCTCCCGAGACCTCGAAGGGGATCAGCAGGGTCTCCGCCGGGATCGCGCCGGAGATGCGCCATCCGTCCACGGAGATCCCGGAGTGCTCCCCCCAGAGGGCCAGGGTGAGACCGGAGGCGTCGCCGCCCGTCCAGGACACCTTGCCGCTCAGCACGTCCACGCCGCCGGGGAAGGCCTCCCGCGTCTCGATCGTGAGCACCGTGTCGGTGATCACCGGGTAGTCCGGGACCGGTTCGCGCACCACCTTGACCACGATGAGGCCCATCGCGGTGTCGCCGGTGTCGTTGCGCACCGTGTAGACGAAGGAGTAGGTGCCCAGGTCCTCGCCCGCACGGAGCGTGACCCGGCCGTCCTCGACGCCGCCGATCATGGCGGCCAGCGCCTCGTACTCCGCCGTCCCCTGCTGAGCGTTCGGGCGCACCTCAACCAGCTCCAGCTCGCCGCCGCCCGGGTCGATGTCGTTGTCGGCCGGCGCCAGGATCGCCTCATTGCCGACTCCCACGTGCAGCTGCAGGTAGTCGCTGTAGGTGATGGGGCTGGGGTTCGACTGCGTGTTCAGCACGCCCACCCGCACCTCGGCGGAGCCGGTGGCCCGGCGGGAGTCGCGCACCTGGTACTGGAAGCGCACCTGGCCCGCGAAGCCGTCGGCGCTGGTGTAGACGATCGCATCGCCCTCGGCCGAGATGGTCGCCGACCCCGACTCGGGCTGGGTGAGGATCCGGTCGAGCACGACCGCGTCGCCGTCCGGGTCGATGCCGACCGTCGCCAGCGGGATGCGCACCGACTCGCCGCTGAGCACGCGGCCGGTCAGCAGGCGCGGCACCGGCGGCTGATTCGACTCGGCGCCGACCACCGTGACGATCACGCGGGCCGAGTCGACCGCCTCGGGATAGCCCATGCGGAAGATCGTGTAGCCGATCGTGTAGACGCCCGGTTCCCCGGGGGCGAGGTAGCGCAGCACGTCGCCCGCCGCGAACGCGAGGCCCGCGTCCGTCTCGTTCACGATCCGGGACGGGTCGATGCCGATCATCGCGCCCGCGGGCGCGGTGTCGTTGTCGAGCACGGGGATGTCGATCTGCGCGCCGGCGCGGACGGTCACCCGGTCGTCCACGGCGATGGGCGGCTCGGCCCCGGGCGCGGGCAGGAGGACCACGGTGAGCTCGCCCTCGGCGCGGGCCGTGGGGTTGTCGGTCCCGTCGGAGATCGTGTAGCGCACGACGCCGAGGCGCCCGGAGCGACCGCTGTCGGTCGCCCCGCTCACCCGGAGCATGTGCTGCCCCACGAGGTCGACGGTCAGCGCCGCGTCGGGATCGCTCTGCGGACGCACGTCGCCGACGAGGAGCACGAGCCCTGCGGGGTTGTTCACCGCCGGGAGCACGTCGACGGTGGCGTCCTCCCCGGGCCGGACGAAGGCGGTCAGCGGCGGCGTGGAGACGATCGCGGCGCCGCCGTCCCGCACCGTCACGCGCACCGTGGCCGTGCGCTCGCCCAGGTCGTCGCGCACGGTGTACTGCACGGGGAAGGAGCCCGCCTGCGTGGCGGAGAACATCAGACTGCTCGCGGCGACGTTGATCGCCACCGTGGAGCGCCCCTCGTCGAGCGTCACCGCGTTGGTCACGGCGAGCCTTCCGGTGGCGCCGCTCACGTGCGGCAGCAGCGGGATCGACAGCTGCTCGCCCACGACGCCGTTCACCGCGAACGACTGCGCGGACAGCGCCGGCGTGGGCGTCACCTGGATCGACAGCGGCTGCTCCACCGTGGCCCCCCGGCCGTCGGAGATGGTGAGCAGGATCTGCACGCCGGTGGCGTCGGACGAGTTGGGGTCCGGGTGCTGGTAGGTCAGGATGCCGCCGGGCGAGGCGGCCACCGTGCCGGTGCCGGCGGTGATCGCCGCGCCGGCGAGGTAGACGGGATCGCCCTCGGGATCCACCCAGCCGCTCAGCACGTCGACCGACACCGTCCCGCCCGGGACGACCTGCGGGGTGGGCCAGCGGGCGAGGCAGCCGGAGGTCCCGCACCAGACCGGCGCCGAGTTCTCCGCCTCGGGGATCACGGTCAGCGCGACCGTGGCGGGCGCTGAGTAGAGACCGTCGCCCGCGGTGCCGTCGGTGACGCGGTAGCGGAGGCTGGCGGAGCCGGTGGCGCCGTCGGCCACCCGCACCGACAGCGCCTGCTCGGCCCCGGTGACCTGCACGGTGCCGAAGGCCGGGTCCAGCCCCTCGACGGAGGCGGGGTCGATCGTCAGCACGTCCTCGTTGGGGTCGTGATCGTTCAGCAGCACGGCGAGCGGCACGGTGGCGCCCGCGCGCACGCCGAAGGCGTCGTCGACGGCGACCGGCGGCTTGGGGTCGAGCACCCGCTCGGCGTCGACGTTCTCGTCCTGCTGCTGGTCGGCCTGCTCGTCGAGGTTCCACTGCTGGGAGGAGGCGACCAGGCGCCCCTCCGGCACCGTCCACACCCAGCCCGATCGCCGCTCGTTCAGCGCGAGCCGGGTCCCGTTGCCCACGAACACCGGGTCGAGGGTCTCGCCGATGTCGGTGCCCGCGTAGTCGAGCGGGGTGAGCTCGCCGGTCTCGCTGGACCACAGCGTGCCCTCGTCGCCGGAGGACTCGGGGAGCCACGCCGCGTACACCGCGCCGTCCAGCGCCGCGGGAGCGGCGGGGGTGCCGAGCGCGGCACCGGCCCCGGCGATCCGCTCGGACGTCGCCCGGCCGAGATCCACGCGCACCAGTCCCTCCGCGTCGGCGAGGTAGGCGGCCTCACCGGTCACGGAGCTCTGCTGCAGCACGGCGCCGACGGTGCCGGTCTCGATCGGCTCGGTCCGGCCCGGGAGGAAGGCCTCCCCCGCGGCGGGGTCGAGCAGCACCCAGCGCCCGCCCACGGCGGTGATCGCCGCGGCCGTCACATCGGCGGGCGCGGCGTCCTCGCCGAGGATGCGGCCGGTGTCGGCCCGGGCGCGCAGCACGCGGCCGGCCTCTGCGGAGTAGGCGTAGACGACCCCGGCCTCGTCCACGGCGGCCGCGGTGACGAGGAACCGCGGCCGGTCCTCCCCCTCCTCCACCTCGACGTCGGCGAAGGGGTCGATCGCCACCGCCGAGCCGCCACCCGAGATCGTGGCCCCGAAGACGTCGCCGCCGTCGGTGCGGAAGGCGAGCATGTCGCCGGCGGAGAGCACCTCGACCGTGCCGCCCGGCGCCGCGGTGAAGGCGTCGTCCGCGTCGACGGTGAGGTCCACGGGGGTGGCCATGCTCACCGGGGCGAAGCGCGCTCCGCCGTCGCTGAAGACGAGGAGGGAGCGATCGGTCTGGGCCAGCGTGCTGCCGTTCTCCACCTGCTTGACGGTGTCGATCTCGCCGAGGGCGAGATTGACGCGGGCATAGCCGCTGCCGGCCCCGGTCTGCAGCGCCCAGACGGTGCCGTCGTCGAGCGGGGTCTGCTGCGCGTCGTACCCGGGCCAGGCGACCGCGAGCGTCGCCACG
This sequence comes from Microbacterium sp., assembly GCA_040392075.1. GTDB lineage: Bacteria > Actinomycetota > Actinomycetes > Actinomycetales > Microbacteriaceae > Microbacterium. The sequence continues at coordinate 2,448 of JBEBWQ010000140.1, read as the reverse complement.
AGCCCGGCGACGGCGACGGCGGCGACCCCGGCGACCCAGACGCGGGCGCGGCGCCACCCGGGTTCGGGCGTACGGGGGCGTCGAGCAGGCTCGGCCATGGTCTCAGAATCCCCCGTTCAGTGCGACGATGACCGCTCCCGCGACGCCGCCGACCACGACGGCCCCCGCGGCCGCGAGCGCGATCCACAGTCCCAGACGCCCCCGCCGGCGCGGTTCGGAGCCGGCGAGCACCGTCCCCTCGTCGGGGAGGCGGCGGGCGGAGGACGCCGGGCGCTCCGGGCGCCGGGACTCATAGGCCACGGAGGGGCGCACCGGTCCTCGGCGGCTGCCGTCGTCGAAGTCGATGGCGGCCCCCGCGGCGGCCCACTCGTCGACCGCGACCTCGATCGGGGTGTGCGGCAGACCCGTCTCGTGCTGCACGCGCTGCAGCTCGTGGGCGAACTCCGCCGCCGAGGAGTGGCGGGCGGCGGGGTCGCGGCTCATCGCCTTGGCGAGCACCGCCTCGACGCTCGGCGGCACGTCCGGCCGGCCGGTCGGGGTGTACTGGGCACGGCGGATGCGGGTCTTCAGCTGCTCCCGCGAGTTCTGGCCGCTGCCCTCCCGCTCGAACGGGCTCCGCCCGGCGAGCAGCGAGTACACGGTGGCGCCCAGCGACCACACCTCCGAGGCGACCGAGCCGCTCACCCGTTCCTCCACGACCTCGGGTGCGCTCCAGGGCACCGACATCGCGAACACCTCCGAGCCGGTCCCCCGGCCGCTCACCGCGGAGGCGATGCCGAAATCGCTGAGCACCGGCGCCCCGAACGCGGTCACGAGGATGTTCGAGGGCTTGATGTCGCGGTGCAGGAGACCGGCGCGGTGGGCGGTCTCCACGGCGGAGGCGACCTTCACCCCCAGCTGCAGGATCTCCGGAACCGGGATCCGCTCCCGGCGGTAGCGGTTGGTGAAGGAGGTCGGGCAGTACTCCATCACGAGATAGGGGCGGCCGTCGGCGGAGACGCTGGCCTCGTAGATCGTGAGGATCGAGGGATGCGCGCTCAGCCGCGCCATCACGTCGGCCTCGGCGTTGAACATCCGCAGCAGGCCCTCGTCCACGACATCGTCCAGGAGCACCTTCACGGCGACGGGGCGACGGGGGAGGTTCTGCTCGAACAGGAAGACGTCCGCGAAGCCGCCGGTGCCGAGCGGCCGGACATAGGTGAAACCCGAGAGGACGGGAGGGGCCGCGGGGAGCCTGCTGGGCACCCTGTCACCCCCCGTCGTGCTGTGATGAAGCCCTGGTCGTGCTGTGAGAAAAAACGCCCGCGGAGCCGGAAGGCCGATCCGCGAGGCAAGTTTGTTCTACCACGCGTCGGTGACATTCCACAAAACCCGGCGCCGCCACCCGGACAGGGGAGGACGCGACGGCGGCTCGGGCGCTCGCCCGGAAGCGCTCAGACCACGCCGAAGAGCGCCACCGCGCCGTCGCCGATGTCCAGCAGCGTGCCGGTCACCACCCGGACCGCCGCGCCGTCGCGGAGGAGCCGGGCCTGGCCGTCCGGCGCGCGGACGATCGTGCCGTTGGTCGCGTCGAGGTCGCGCACCACCAGCTCCTCGCCCTCCAGCCTCACCTCCAGGTGGGTCTGCGAGATCTCCCGCCGCGGCGAGGGCAGCACCTCCACCCGCATGCCGGGGTGCTGCGCGGCGCGGGGGTTGCGCCCCAGCACCACGGGCTGGTCCAGCGGGACGATCCGGTCCGCCAGGCGCAGGGCCAGGGTGCGCGGCGCCTGCGGCGTCACCGGGGCGGCGGCGGGCACGGCGTCGCGCGCGGCGTTCGCCTGCTCCGCGGCGGCCTGGGCGAAGGCGGCGAGCGCCTCCCGGTCGACCGCGAGCGTGCCGTTCGGGTCGGCGCCGACGGCCCAGGAGGGGACCGCGGACGACGGGGACGAGGCGGGGACCGCACCGCCCGTCGCCGGCTCCGCGGCGGCGGGGGCCGCCCCCGCGGCGACCCAGTTCAGCCGGTCGGCGCGGACCACTCCTCGCACGAGCGGAAGGGTCTCGCCGTCCCCGGCGGTGTCGGAGCCGAGGCCCAGCGAGATGCGGGCGACGTGCTTGGCCGACCCCTCCACCCAGGTGCGGATCCCCCCGCCGACGTAGCGGCTGTGCTGCGAGCCGTGCAGATCGACCGTGGCCGTGCCGCGGACGGCGAGGGCGACGGCGCTGCTGGGCGCGTCCACCAGCTCGAGCAGGGCGAAGCCGGGAACGCTCTCCACGCCGATCCCGACGATGATCTCCAGCACGTCCTCCAGGAGCACGCCGGGCGTCTCCACCGCCTCCCAGATGCGCCGGGCCTGATCGGCCCCCACCGCGTGGTCGATCACCAGGAGGAAGCGGTCGGCGACCATGGCGTAACCGGCGGTGCGGACGTCGTGCGGCGTGGGGTAGCTGAACACCTCTCCAGCCTACGCG
>JBEBWQ010000139.1:0-6552 GCA_040392075.1 Microbacterium sp. | reverse complement strand
GGAAGACCTGTTCTCGGGCGAACGACGTCATCCTGGTGCGCCCTCTTCCCACCCCGTCGACCACTGCGCGTCAGTGGACGAGCCTGCGCGCCCCGCTCCCGTAGAATCGGGACGACATGCCCTCGCCCGTGCAGCAGTACCCCGCCCCGAGCCTCGACAGCAGGCCCGTCGAGGCCTTCTCCCTGGACCTCGGCGCGCTCGCCGCGCACGTGGGCGCCCCCGCTCCGGAACGATCCGACCTGCGGGTCGGCGGCCTCACCCTCTCGACGGACCTCGTGCGCCCGGGCGATCTCTTCATCGCCGCCCCCGGTGCCCACGCCCACGGCGCCCGCTTCGCCGAGAAGGCCCGCGAGGCCGGGGCCGTCGCCGTCCTCACCGACCGCGACGGCGCCGCTCTGCTGCCGGCGGACCTGCCGCGCCTCATCGTCGAATCCCCGCGTCGCGTCGCCGGTCCCGCGGCGGCGGCTCTCTACCGCGATCCGGCCGCCGCGCTCACCACGATCGGCATCACCGGCACCCAGGGCAAGACCACTACCGCGCACTATGTCGCCGCCGCGGCCGGCATGGCGCAGGCGGGCACGATCGGATCGATCGGCATCACCGTGGGCCCGGAGTTCCTCCCGCCGGTGTTCACCACGCCGGAGGCGCCGGAGCTGCAGGCGATGTTCGCGGTGATGCGCGAACGGGGCATCCGCACGGTCGCCGTGGAGGCGTCCAGCCATGCGCTGGTCTTCGGGCGGGTGGACGGCTTCGCCTTCGACGCCGGGGTCTTCCTCAACCTCGGCCACGACCACCGCGACTTCCACCCCACGCAGGCCGACTACTTCGCCGCGAAGAGCCTCCTGCTCACCCCGGAGCACGCCCGCATCGGCATCGTCGACATCGACTCGCACTGGGGGCGCGCCCTCGCCCGGAAGGCCCCCGTCCCGGTGCGCACGGTGTCGGCCACCGGGCTCGACGCCGACTGGCGGGCCGAGCGGATCGAGGTGCGTCCCGACGGCTCCTCCTTCCTCGTCCGCTCCCCCGAGGGGGAGACGGTGCCCTTCACCACGCAGCTCACCGGCGCCTTCAACGTGAACAACGTGCTCGCCGCCGTGGCCGCGCTCGCGGAGAGCGGGCGTCCGCTCGCCGAGCTCGCCGCCGGCATCGCCGCGCTGGCCAGCGTGGAGGGGCGCCTGCAGCGCTTCGACTTCGGTCAGCCCTTCGCGGCCATCGTCGACTCCGCGCACAAGCCCGAGGCCGTCGCCGCGGCCCTCACGGCGATCCGCACGACGACGCCCACCGGGCGCCTCATCACGGTGCTCGGCGCGAACGGCAACCGCGACGCCGCCAAGCGCCGGCTCATGGGGCGCTTCGCGGCGATGCTCTCCGACGTGCTGGTCATCACCGACGACAACCCCTACGACGACGACCCCGCCGCCATCCGCGCCGCCCTCATCGACGGCGCGCGCTCCTCCGACACCGAGATCGTCGAGATCGGCGACCGGCGCGCGGCGATGGCCGAGGCCGTGCGCCGCGCCGCCCCGGGGGACACCGTGGTGGTGCTCGGCAAGGGGCACGAGCGCTATCACGCCCTCGCCGGCGGAGACATCCCCTGGTACGACCCGGATGTCCTGCGCGAGGTCATCGAGGCCCTCTGAGCCCGGCTGCAGAGCGGGCGGGTGGGCAGACCGCCTCCGGGGAACCTCGGCCTCCGAGACGGCCGGTCCTCGCGTCTCGCCTCGAGCATTGCGGCCGCGTGCGGCTCACGCCGGGACCGCTCCTCCGGGATGAGCCCGGCTACCTCTCCGCGAGCCGCCGCGGGCGGGCCCAGCGGGCGGGCTGGTCCGGGCCATTCCAGACCTGGACGACGCCCCACACCGCGGCCGCGATCGGAACGGCCAGCACCGCGCCCACGATGCCGCCGAGCACGGTGCCGACGGTCAGGGCGACCAGGATGACGAAGGCGTGCAGCTTCATCGAGCGCCCCATGAGGACCGGCTGCAGGAGGTTCCCCTCGAGCTGGTTGACGAGCACGACGACGCCGACGACGAAGAGGGCGTTCACGAGCCCGTTGGAGACCAGGGCGACCAGCGCCGCGAGGATCCCCGCGAGCGTCGCGCCGACGATCGGGATGAACGCGAGCAGGAACACCAGGACGGCCAGGGGCAGCGCGAGGGGGACCTGCAGGATGAGGAGGCCGATGAAGATGCCGACGGCGTCGACGAAGGCGACCGTCGCCGTGCCCCGGACGTAGGCCCCGAGCACCGAGACCGTCTTGTCGCCGATGCGCTGCGCCCGCTCGTAGTGCTCGCCGCGGAAGGGACGGAGCAGGAACTCCCACATCTGCGGCCCGTCCTTGAGGAAGAAGAAGAGGATCACGACCAGCAGCACCGCCCCGGTGACGAAGTTCGCCACGACGCCGACGCCCGCGATCGCGCCGGAGCCGAACTGCGCGCTGGTCACGAAGTCCAGGAGGCTCTGCAGCCACTCGTCCAGCTGCGCCTGGTCGGGGGCGAACGGCAGCGTCTGCACCCAGGCGATCACCTCCTGCACCCCCACCTCCGCCTGGGCGTACAGGTCGTCCCACTGACCACGGACCGCCCACACGACCAACCACCCGACCCCTGTGAGCAGGATGAGGATCGCGAGCAGTGCGATGACCGTGGCCAGCAGCGACGGCACCCCGCGGCGGCGCATCCACCCCATCAGCGGGGCGAACGCGCAGGCGAGGATGAGGGCGATGGTGAGGGGGATCGCCACCAGCGTCAGCTGCTGGATCGCGAAGACGGCGAGCGCGACGACCGCGACGACGATGAGGATCTGGAGGGCGCGGATGGCCAGGCGGCCGAAGTCGTCGGCCCACAGGCTCCGCGGAGCGCCCGCCGCCGGGGACCCCGGATCGCGTGCCGGCGGGGGGCCGTTCCGGAAGAGTCTCATGGGAGGAGACTACCCAGTGCGCCGACCGCGCACACCGTACGCCGGGGCATGTCCCCGCCTGCGGGCCCGGGACGACGGAGCCGGCGCCGTCATCGCCTCACCCGCGATGCGGGGGCACCGCCGCGCTCTGGGCCGGGGGACCGCCCGGAGAACGGTCGGGGCCCGGCCCGTTCGCGACTCCTCGGGCGGCCCCGCTGATCAGCGCGCGACCGGTGCCCCGGGGGTGTTCGACCAGGCGCTCCAGGAGCCCGGGTACACCGTCACCTCCCGGCCGATGAGGGCGCCGGCGAGCGCGATCTGCGCCGCCGTCACGCCCGAGCCGCAGTATGCCGCGATCGGAATGTTCTCGCCCGCCCCCGCCGCGGCGAACACCCGCGCGAGATGCTCCGGGGCGAGGAACCGTCCGTCCTCGGTGAGGAGATCGGACGCGGGAAGGTTCTGCGCCCCCGGGATGTGCCCGGCGATCGGGTCGAGGGGCTCGGTCTCTCCCCGGTAGCGCTCCGGGGCTCGCGCATCGAGCAGCACGCCGGTCCACAGCGTGACCTGGGCCGTGTCGAGGACGTCGGCGGAGCCGGGCGCGCCCAGCACGATGCCGCCCTCCTCGGGGACGGCCTCCTCGACGGAGGTCTCCCCGCCGGCGGCCAGCCAGGCCTGCCAGCCCCCGTCGAGCACGCGCACGTCCGGCGCCCCGGCGCGCTGCAGCGCCCACCAGACGCGGGAGGCGGGCAGCATCCGGGCGTCGTCGTAGACCACGACGGTGTCGCCGGTGCGGATCCCCCACCGCTGCGCCGCCTCGGCGAGAGCCGCGTCGTCGGGCAGCGGGTGCCGCCCCTCCTCGGGGCGTCCCGGACGGGAGAGCTCGGTCTCCATGTCCACGAACACCGCCCCCGGGATGTGCCCGGCCTCGTACTGCGCGCGTCCGTCGTCCCGGCCGAGGCGCCAGCGGGCGTCCAGCACGCGGAGCGGAGCGCCGTCGGCGATCAGGCGACGGAGCGCGGGGACGTCGATGAGCGGGGAATCGGTCATGATCCCATTCTCCCCGCACCGGTCTCCCGGAGAGGCCGATGAGGAGCTCCGCCGCCGGAGCGCGAGGGGCCTCGGAGTCGTCTCCCACGACACCCGCGTATCCTGAACCCAGTCCACGACGGGCGACCGGGGTCCCGGGCGCTCCTCGGCGCGTATCGTGGACGCGAAGGGAGAACCCATGATCGACACCCCGGACGCTCGGGTTGCGGTGTATCTGGACTTCGACAACATCGTGATCTCCTGGTACGACCGCGTGCACGGCCGCAACGCCTATGGCAAGGACCGGCAGCGCATCGCGGAGAACCCCGCCGACGCGGAGGTGGCCGAGAGGCTGAACCGCGCGAGGGTCGACGTCGGCGCCGTCATCGACTACGCCTCCACCTTCGGCCCGCTCGTGCTGACGCGCGCCTACGCCGACTGGTCGTCGCCGGTCAACGCCGAGTACCGCGACCAGCTCGTGGCCCGGGCCGTGGACCTCGTCCAGCTGTTCCCGGCCGCGGCCTACGCGAAGAACGGTGCGGACATCCGTCTCGCCGTCGACGCGGTGGAGGACATGTTCCGCCTGCCCGACCTCACCCACGTGGTGATCGTCGCGGGCGACTCCGACTACGTGCCGCTCGCGCAGCGCTGCAAGCGGCTCGGCCGCTACGTCGTGGGGATCGGCGTCGCCGGCTCGACGGCGAAGTCCCTCGCCGCCGCCTGCGACGAGTTCGAGTCCTACGACTCCCTGCCGGGCGTCGCCCGCCCCGAGATCAAGAAGCCGGGGCGGACGACCAAGGCCGCGGAGAAGGCGACGGAGAAGGAGGAGAAGGACACCACCGTCCCCTCCCGCGCGGCTCGCCGTTCCCGGACCGCCGTCGAGCCCGTTCCGGTCGCCGACACCGAGCAGGACGAGGCGACGCGCACCCTGGAACGCGCCCTGCGCCTCGGTCACGACCGGGCGGACGACGAGGAGTGGCTGCACAGCTCGGCGGTGAAGACGCAGATGCGCCGGATGGACCCCTCCTTCAGCGAGAAGGCCCTCGGCTACCGGTCCTTCTCCGACTTCCTGAAGTCCCGGAATGACCTCGCCGAGCTCGAGGAGACCGGCCACGAGCGTCTCGTCCGCCTGCGCGACGGCCGCTGACGCCGCGGTGGACCCCGATCCGGACGTTGCGGCGTCGCCGTACGCGCGCGCTCTGGGCCCCCGGGCGGCGTCGCTGCACCCGCAGCTCCGGGAGTACTTCTCGATGATCCCGCCCGGGCACGTCGGGATCGGTGAAGGGGTGTTCGTCCGGGTCGGGTGCCCCCGCCCCTGGCTGCGCCCGCTGTTCCGCCTCGCCGAGCGCCGGGGCATCGCGATCGCGGAGTGGGGTCATGACGTCCCCTTCCGCGTGGAGAACCGGATCATCGGCGGCCGTGCCGTCGCCCGCCGCGAGTTCCTGCTCCCCGGACGCACCTGGACGATGGTCGATGCGGTCTCCCTCGTCCCCTCCGGGCGTCTGGTGGACGCCCTGGGCGCACGGGGCGAGGTGACGGCGAGCTTCGACGTCGCCGTCCACGGCGACGGGATGACCCTGATCAGTGCCCGGGTCGGGGTCCGGGCCGGTCCGCTGCGGCTGCGCCTCCCGGCCATGCTCTCGCCGTGCATCCGGGTGACCGAGCGGCACGACGGCGCCCGGCAGCACGTCGCGGTCACGATCGACATGCCGCTGCTCGGACGCGTCTACGAGTACGAGGGCGCCTTCGCCTACCGCGTCGAGGAGGAATCGTGAGCGCAGACCGGGTCGTCGTCGGCGGCGCCTCCGGCTTCATGGGGCGCTTCCTCGTGCAGCGCTACCGCGAGGCGGGACGCGAGGTCGTCACGGTCTCGCGCTCCGGAGGCGACCTGACCTGGGACGACGCCACCGGCATCGCCCGCGCGGTGGACGGGGCCGCCCTCGTCGTCGGGCTCGCGGGCAAGAGCGTCAACTGCCGCTACACCCCGGCCAACCGCGCCGAGATCCTCCGCTCGCGCCGGGAGACGACCGCGGCGCTGTCCCGGGCGATCGGGACCGCCGCCGCACCGCCCCCGCTCTGGGTGAACTCCTCCACGGCGACGATCTACCGGCACGCCGAGGACCGGCCGATGACCGAGGCCGACGGCGAGCTGGGCGCGGGCTTCTCCGTCGAGGTCGCGAGGGCCTGGGAACGGGCGCTCTTCGCCGACCCCCTGCCCGACACCCGACGCGTCGCCCTGCGCAGCGCCATCGTGCTGGGACACGGCGGCGTGCTCGCCACGCTCCGCTCCCTCGCCCGCGTCGGGCTCGGCGGGCCGCAGTACGACGGCCGGTGGCCGGTGAGCGCGCGCCGTCGCGCCGCCGGGACCGCGCACCTGCCCGGAGCGCGCCGGGGACGACAGCGGTTCAGCTGGGTGCACGTGGAGGATGTCGCGCGCATCCTCGACTTCCTGGAGGAGGCCCCGGGCCTCGCCGGCCCCGTGAACGCGGCGGCGCCGCACCCGGTGGACAACGTCGAGCTCATGGCGACGGTGCGGCGCGTGCTCGGCGTACGCGTCGGTCCTCCCCAGCCGCGCTGGCTGCTGGAGCTCGGCGCCATCGGCATCCGCACCGAGACCGAGCTCATCCT
>JBEBWQ010000138.1:0-6563 GCA_040392075.1 Microbacterium sp. | reverse complement strand
CAGGCGTCTCAAGAACGCTCGTGGGCCCACGCCGCCCGAGGCTCCGCGCAGCGCGCGGCGATGCGTGGAGTGGCGGTGGGGACGAATCCCGACCACTGTGCGAAGGTGTACGCCCCGCGCGTCCTCCGCCCGCTTTGGCCGCTCGACCTGCTCCTTCTGGACTCACCGCTCCTCGGCACGCTATGCGCCGGTGCCCCGGCTTTCACTCTCGGGGCACCGGCGCGGCGGACTCGCCTCACCCTTCGGGGGCTGTCTCCGCAGGCTCCGTGTCGGGGTTCGAGCGCCGGCGGCGGCGGACGATCAGCCGCACCACGAGCACGACCACGCCGGCCAGGACGAGCCAGGGGAGGGCGAAGCCGAGGGCGATGACCACGGCGTTGAGGGAGACGAGCATGCCCGCCCACCCGGCGGCGAGGCCGTCCCAGAAGCCGCCCGGCTCGGCGGTCGTGGGGTCGGGGGTGCGGCTGAGATCGATGTGGATCGAGGACATCGCCACCCGGCTCTCCAGGTCGGCCAGCTGCTGCTGGTAGGACTCCAGCTGGGCCTGCCGTTCGGACAGCGCGGACTCCGCCTGGATGAGGTCGCCGACGCTGCCGGACTGCGCCATGAGGTCGGTGAGCCGCTCGACGGAGGCCTGCAGCGAGGAGATGCGGGCGCGCAGATCGATCGCCACGGAGGTGACGTCGCTGGCGTTGATCGAGGTGGAGAGCACCTCCCCCGTGTCGCCGAGCGCGGCGAGGGTCTCGTCCACCCGATCGGAGGGGACGCGGATGCTCAGCCACCCGTAGTCGATCACCGCGGTCTGCGCGGTGGCGTCCGTGACCGTGTAGGGGACGGGGGAGCCCAGGGAACCGAGCTGCAGGGACTCGACGGCGCCGCCGTTCGCCACCGCCAGGGCGGAGAGGGCGTCGGCGGCGGCGCGCACGTCCTCCACGCGCAGGCTCGCCGAGGCGTGGGTGATCACCTCGACGCCCATCGATCCGAGCGCGCCTTCGGCGGTGAGGAGGGGGGCGTTCCCGGCGCCTGAGAAATCGTCCATCGGGACGGCCATCATCTCCGGCACCGCCATGTCCCCGGCGCTGAACTCCCGGGAGGCGGGGTAGGGCGCGGCGTCGATCATCGCTCCGCTTCCCGCGGTGGTGGAGAGCATCAGACCCTGCGCGACCGGGACGATCGCGATTCCGAGGACGAAGGCGGCCGCCACGCTCCCGGCGAGCGCCCAGCGGCGGCGGCGCGCACGGCGCGGGGCGAGGTGGGGCGCGGGGTGCGACGCGGCCGGGCTCTGCGCGCCCGTGTCCTGCACGGGGGAGTCGTCCGCGGGGCCTGCCGTCCCGGATTCCTCGGCGATCCGCGTGAACAGCGCGGTCTCGATGCGCTCGATGCTCTCCTCGGAGAGCTCGGGAAGATCGGCGCCGGAGTCGTGACCGACGCCCGTGTCGTGGTCGGCGGGGGTGTTCATGAGTCTTCCGTTTCTGTCAGAGCGCCGCGCAGGTGGGTACGCGCGCGGGAGAGACGGTTGCGAACGGCGCCGTGCGGGATGTCCAGCGCGTCGGCGGCGGAGCGATAGTCGTAGCCCTCGACCGCGCACAGCCGGAAGATCTCGCGGTCGAGATCGCTCAGCCCCGTCAACGCGGTCTCGATGCGGACGGCGAGGTCCGCGGTGATGACCTGCTGCAGCACATCGGTGCCGTCCGGCAGGTCCTCATCGGGGGATCCGGCCGTGTGCGCCCGCTCCCGGCGCTGCCGGCGCAGGCGGTTCGCCGCCTGGAACCGGCAGATCGTGGCGAGCCAGGGCAGCATCGACGCCCCGACCAGATCCAGTTCCGGCAGCCGCCGCCAGGCGACGAGGAAGGTCTCCTGCGTCACGTCCTCGGCGTCCGCGGCGGTGCCGACGATGCCGTGCGCGATCCAGTACACCGGCCGCACGTGCCGCCGGTACAGCGCGCGGAACGCCGTCTGGTCGCCGGCCGCGGCGCGCTGGATCAGCGCGGCGTCGGCCTGCTCGGCATCGTCCGGTGCTGCCACGGTCTCCGCGCCGGCGGGCAGGATCCCCGCCGGCGCGGTACCGCTCGCCGGTGCTTCGCTTGAGGTCTCGGGCATCTCCGCTCCGTTCGCCGTCTCTCACCTGTCAGATGTCACGGTGAGGACGATCGTCTCAGAATCCGTCCGGATCCGTGAGGTCTCCTCCGCGCGGAGCCTCCCGGCGGGGAGGGGCGACGCGGCGGAGCCGTTCCGTGCCCCTCCCGCCCGTCATCGCTGCGGAGCCTGAGGGGCATGCGGGGACGGGGGAGGCCGGACGGGACTCCGGTGGCGCCGTCCTGCGCTCCCACAGCGGGCAGGGACAGCCCGCCGGAGGGTCAGCCCGAGGCCGCGCTCGTCATCGGGTCGCCAGCGGCGCGACCGGGCCCGTGACGCGGGGGACAGTGCCGCCCGGCGTCCTCCGACGGCGGAGGGCGAGGACGAGCGCGACGCAGGCGAGGAGGGGCGTGGCGAAGGGGAGGGTGAGCACGAGGATCCAGCCGACGTAGACGGAGACGGGGAGAGCGACCGAGACGGCGAGGAGGACGCGGACGCCCAGGGGGCGGCTCCGGGCCAGCCCGGCGGCCAGGAGCCCGGCCCCCGCGGCCAGGAAGAGGCCGGGGACGATGGGGACGCCGCCGCGGGTGTCGCCCAGCACGCTCTGCACGGCGGCGACGGCGAAGCCGAGGCCGACCGCGGTGGCGGCCAGACGGAGGAGGAGGGTCGCCGCCGGCCTGCGGCGGCAGAGGACCTCGGCCCCTCGCACGACGAGAGGGATGAGTCCGAGGCCGGCGACGGCGATCCCGAGCTGCATGGCGCGGGTGGAGTCGATCTCGCCCACCCACCCGCTGCCGACGAGGGCGAAGGCGATTCCGAGGCCGCCGATCAGTAGCGAGGCGACGCCCGCGAGGACGGCCGCGGTGCGGTGCGGTGCGGTGGCGGGACGCGCGAGGCCGTGGGTCGGACGCCCACGATCGGCCGGCGCGTCCGGGAGGACGGGGAGTGTCGTGACCGGGAGGGGCGGCAGGGGAGCGGGAGACGGCCTGGGAGCGGGGGACGGGGACGCCGGCGCCAGGGCGGCGGATTCCGGGGTGCCCCGAACAGGATCGGTGCTCCCGTCCGGTCGGGGGCCCGCGAGCAGCAGTGCCGGGACGAGGGCGGCGGCGAGGAGCAGCGCGAAGAAGGGGTGGATCGACAGCAGCCCGAGCAGCGGCGGACTGACGACCGCGGCGACCGCGGTCACCGCCGCGCGCAGCGGAAGGGGGAGGCCGCCGCACAGACCGGACACCGCGACCGCCAGGGTGGCGGCGCCGAGCCCCCATCCCGCCAGATAGAGCAGGGGGAAGGCGAGTGCCAGCGCCGAGCGCTCCACGCCGGCGTCCGCCTCGTCCCAGCCGACCGACCAGGAGACCAGGGTGAGGGCCACCACGGCAGAGGCGAGGACCGCGAGCGAGATCGTCGTCAGCGCGCGGACGGGGGAGAGGAGGCGGCGTGCCTGCAGCGCCGCGCACAGGGCGACGGCGAGGGAGACCGGGATGAGGAAGCCGAGCAGGAGCGGGGAGAGCCAGACGACCCGGCCGGCGACGCCGGTGAGGAGGAGGAGCGTGGTGAGGGTCGCGGCGATGAGGGCTACGGTGCCGGCGATGAGGGCGGCGCGATGCGTGAGGTGCTCCCCGGCACCGGTCAGGCGCAGCGACCAGGCCTCGCCCGCCGTGGGCCGGGTGCGCCCCTCCGCCTCCGCGGCATCGAGCAGGGTGCCCAGCAGCACGGCGCCGTCATGCTCCCGGCGGCTCCGCGGGTACCAGCGCAAGAGGCGGCGATAGGCCTGCGTCAGGGAGTCGTCCGGCGCGCGCTCCGGGGAACCGTCGGCCGGCCTGTCGACCCCTGTCGTCCTCTCGGTGCCGTTCGCCTGTCCGGCGTTCACGCGAGCCCCGTGACGGTGCGCCGGAGAGCGGGCAGGCTCGAGGCGGCGGTGCGCAGCGCCGCGGCGGGCCGTGCGGCTGCGGCCAGCCGCTCCTGGGCGATCCGCGCGCGCCGGGCCAGCGCCTCGGCCTCGGTCCGCAGGTCGCCGGCGCCGGCGGGGGTGAGCCGGTAGTAGCGACGGGCGCGGCCGTCGACCACCTCCTCGCCGCTGACCTCGATGCGGCCCTCGCGCTCCAGCCGGTCGAGCGCGGTGTACAGGGTGGGCACCTTGAGCCGGGTTCCGCCCAGGTGCTCCACCTCCTGCAGGATGCCGTAGCCGTGCCGCGGGCCGCCGGCCAGGGAGCTGAGGATCCAGAACGCGGAGTCGGTGAGAGTGCTCATGTCGCCAATATATATCAGTCATGAGAGTATGAAAAGGAGAGCGACCCGATGCTGGAACGGGGAGAGCCGCCGGGACCCGGCAGGAAGCCGCGGCGCTCCGCCTCGGTAGCTCTCCGCACTCGAGCCGGGCGACGGAGGATCCGGGCGACCGTCAGCAGGCCGGGGACTTCCTCCCCCGGTGGCACGGACACTCGCCTCAACCGCGCAGCTGTCCTCATGGGCGGCGGGGCAGCCGACGCCATGCGGGCCCGTGGGTCCGCATCCGCTATCCTGGACCGGCGAGAGGGAGTATCCCGTCTTCGCGCGTTCGTCATCACGGGCATGGCTCTCATGCTCCGGACGCGTGGCCGCAGGTCTGCGGGGGAGAGACTTTCGGCCCCCGACCGACCCTCCGAAAGGCCCCGACGCCCGTGATCATCCCCGTCTGGTTCGAGATCACCGCACTCATCGTGCTCACGCTGATCCTCATCGGCGATCTCACCCTCATCAAGCTCCGCCCGCACATCCCCTCCACCAAGGAGTCTGCTCTGTGGGTGGTGTTCTACGTCACGCTGGCGCTGATCTTCGCCGGGCTCCTCCTCGTCGTCTCGGGGGGTGAGGCCGCAGGACTGTTCATCACCGGCTGGGCGCTGGAGTACAGCCTCTCGATCGACAACCTCTTCGTGTTCGTGCTGATCATGGCGCAGTTCGCGGTGCCGCGGCGCCTGCAGCAGATGGTGCTCATGGTGGGCATCATCATCGCGCTGGTCCTGCGGGGCCTGTTCATCCTGGCGGGCGTGGCGATCATCGAGAACTTCTCGCCGGCGTTCTACATCTTCGGCGCCTTCCTCATCTGGACCGCGATCCGTCAGATGATGCCGGAGAAGGACGAGGGGGACGCGAAGCGGGAGAACTTCATCGTCCGGCTGCTGCGCCGCTTCATGAACATCAGCAACCACTACGACGGCACGAAGATGCGCACCACGCTGTCCTCGGACGGGAGCCGGGCCTGGACGCCGCTGCTGCTGGTGTTCATCGTGATCGGCATCACCGACCTGATGTTCGCGATCGACTCGATCCCGGCGATCTTCGGCGTGACCACCAACGCCTTCATCGTCTTCACCGCGAACATCTTCGCGCTGATGGGCCTGCGCCAGCTGTACTTCCTCCTCGGCGACCTGCTCGACCGGCTGCGGTACCTGCACTACGGCATCGCGGTGATCCTCGCCTTCATCGGCGTCAAGCTCATCTTCCACGCGCTGAACCACAACGAGCTCCCCTTCATCAACGGCGGGCAGCACGTGGAGTGGGCCCCGGACATCCCGATCTGGATGTCGCTGGGCGTCATCGTCGTCGCGATCGTCACCGCGACGGTCGCGAGCATCCTGGCCTCCCAGCGCGACCGCAAGCGCGCCGCCGTCGAGGAGTGAGCCCCGGCGCCCGGGCGGCCAGGCGTCCGGAGGCGTGTAAAATCGGAGGCATGCAGCGGGTGCTTCTTCTCCTTAGCGGCCGCGACGAGGTCTCGCCCTAGGCCCCTCTCGTCGCGGAGTTCCGCGTGGCCGAACACCCGGATCGAGGAGAATGTTCCCCCATGACTTCAGCTGACACCCCCGTGGCGCCCGCCCGCCCCCGCACCCTGGCCGAGAAGGTCTGGGACGACCATCTGGTCGTCAAGGGCGAGGACGGCGAGCCCGACCTGATCTACATCGACCTGCACCTGGTGCACGAGGTCACCAGCCCCCAGGCCTTCGACGGCCTGCGCGCCGAGGGCCGGCCGCTGCGCCGCGTCGACCTGACGATCGCGACCGAGGACCACAACACCCCCACGTGGGACATCGACAAGCCGATCGCCGATCTCACCAGCCGCACCCAGATCGAGACCCTGCGCAACAACGCCGCCGAGTTCGGCGTGCGCCTGCACTCCCTGGGCGACGCGGAGCAGGGCATCGTGCACGTGGTGGGCCCACAGCTGGGCCTGACCATGCCCGGTGTCACCGTGGTCTGCGGCGACAGCCACACCGCCACGCACGGCGCCTTCGGGGCGATCGCCTTCGGCATCGGCACCAGCGAGGTCGAGCACGTCATGGCCACGCAGACCCTGCCGCTGAAGCCGTTCAAGACGATGGCGATCACCGTCGACGGGGAGCTGAAGCCGGGCGTCACCGCGAAGGACATCATCCTCGCCGTGATCGCCAAGATCGGCACTGGCGGCGGCCAGGGCTACATCCTGGAGTTCCGCGGCAGCGCGATCCGCTCCCTCT
>JBEBWQ010000137.1:0-6563 GCA_040392075.1 Microbacterium sp. | reverse complement strand
GCACCGCGTCGGCGCGGGCGGTGTCGTCGTCGGGGCCGACGAGCACCCACTCCACGGCGTCGTCCTCGCGCAGCGCGAGCTCCTGCCTCGCGGAGGGGTCTGCGATGGCGATGACGGCGCGCACCGGGACGTCGAGCGGGCGCTCCTCGAGATAGCGGCCGATGGCCGGCAGCGCGGTCTCGTCGCCGACCAGCACCGCCCAGTCCGCCCCCGAGGGGAGGACGGTCGACGACTTCGGACCCGCGAACCAGAGCTCGTCCCCGATGCGGGCCGTCCGTGCCCACGAGGCGGCCGGCCCGTCTCCGTGCATCACGAAGTCGAGGTCGAGCTCCCCGCTCTCGGTGTCGAAACGCCGGGGCGTGTAGTCCCGCCCTCGGCGCGTGTCCGACGGCCCCCATTCGATCCCGTGCTCCACCTGCGCGGGCAGGACGGCGGCGACGTCCCCGTCCGAGGCGAAGAGCAGTTTGACGTGATCGTCGAACGCGGGCGTGACGAAGGCCGGGAGCGCGAGCCCGTCGCGCTCGAACGCGGCGAGCTGCTCGCCACCGACGGTGATGCGCCGCATGCGCGGTGTGACATCGTCCACCCGCTCGACCTGCACGCGGCGCAGGACGAGCGGGTGGATGAGGAGGTCATGGTGTGCCATGTGCCGTGCCCGACGTCCCCTCAGGAGAACAGCTGCTCGATGATGTCGAGCACGGCGAGGGCCTCGTCGTAGTCCCCGCGCACCGACCAGTAGGGCAGGTCGTAGGCGTGACCGTTCGCGAACGCGGCCAGGTTCGCCCACAGCGGCTGCTGAGCGAGCGTGGCGACGTCGATGGTGTCGGAGTTGAACCCGGTGATGAAGAGCACCGGCACGTCGGCGAGGATCTGCCCCGCCTGCTCGGTCGACAGCTCGGCCATGTCGCCGCCGGCCGTGTAGGGCTCCAGGCCATGCTCGGCGACCAGCGGCGCGGTGTCGAACCCGAGCTCTGCGAGGGCGGTGGGCAGGCCGCTCTCGTCGAAGAGCACGAAGGGCCGTCCGTCGGCGGTGAAGGTGAGGACCGTCGCGGGGGACGCCGGCACCGTGATCGCGCTCCTGACCTCGGCGACGCGCGCCTGGTAGTCGGCGACGCGCGCCCGGTAGTCGTCCGCCCGTCCGAGCACGTCGTCCGCGATGAACGAGAACTGCTCCTGCCAGGTCGCGAGCTCCTTGCTCACGATCACCGTCGGGGCGATCTGGGACAGCTGCTCGTAGCTCTTGGCCGCGAGTCCGTTCGGCAGGCCGAGGCCGCCGGCGAGGATCAGGTCGGGCTCCAGCTCCAGGACCGCCTCGAGGTCGAAGCCGTCCATGCCCCATGTCACGAACTCGGTGCCGTCTTCCCGGGGCGCGTCTCCCCACAGCTCGGAGAGCGCCGGCTCGTAGTCGAAGTCCTCGGAGGTGATCGCGACGACGGGGACGTCCAGGTCGTAGAGGTAGCCCGCCAGCGCATAGTTGAGCACGACGACGCGCTGCGGGTCGGCCGGGACCGTGACCGCCCCCTGCTCCGTCTGCACGACGCGGTCCTCGGCCGGAGCGGAGGACTCGGTCGCGGACGCGGGTCCCGCCGCGGGGTCGGCGCTCGAGGAGCAGGCCGAGAGGAGCAGGACGGCGCCGGCCAGCAGGACGCCGGCCGAGACGGAGGGACGAGAGCGCAGGATCATGGATTCTCTCTTCGGGTCGGCCCCGATCGGCGGGCGCGCGCGAGCGCACGGCGAACCGGGGAGGGATTCGAAGGTTAGGATAATCTAACTAAGGCCAGGCTAATCCTCGCCGAGGGGCCTGAGCGCTCCCAACCCGACATGGGATCGACACCGAGGCGACAGGACAGAAGAAGCGAGGTGAGTCCGGCTGCACCGTTCGAATCTGATCGACGTGGTGCCCGAGAACGCCGTCCGCTTCCTCGGGCACAAGACCCATTCCCACCCCGTGCCGCACCTCATCCATGTGGTCACCGGCGCGGCCGACCTGGTGGTCGACGGCGCGGCACTGCGTCTCGAGGCCCGGGAGAACCTCTGGCTCGCGCCCGAGGTGCCGCATTCGGCGTGCTACACACCGGAGAGCGTCGTGCTGGGACCCTTCCTCTCCCCCGGCACGCTGCCCGCGGGCCGCCTGCAGGCGCTCGGGGTCGTCCCGCGCCTCACCCACCTGGCGGGGCTGATCCTGGGAGTCTCTCCCCACACGCCGGAGCAGGTCGAGCCGTTCCGCCTCGCGCTCGACGACGTGCTGCTCTCGATGAGCCCGGAGTACTTCCCGTTGCGCCTGCCGGCCCATCCCGTCGCCCGGGAGATCGCGCGGGCGAGCACGACGTCCCACCGCACCCTCGAGGAGCTCGCCGCCGGCAGGTACACGAGCGTCCGCCACCTCCAGCGGCTGTTCCGCGAGGAGACGGGGCTGTCGTTCTCGCAGTGGCGGGCCAGAGCGAGGCTCAACGTCGCCATCCGCCGGCTGCGCGGCGGGGACAGCCAGCTGCTCGCCGCGCGGATCGCGGGCTACGCGTCACGGGCGAGCCTGCTGAAGGCCCTCGGCCGGGAGTCGGGCCTGCCGGCGCGGCTGCTCGCCGCCGATCCGCTGGCCGCGCTCGAGGCCCGGGAGCGCGGCGCGGCCGGCGGCCCCGCGGGACCTCCTCCCTGCCCGCCCGCTGCCGGGGAGGCCGTCTCCCGCTGAGGCCGGTCCCGCGCCCCGCCGGCCTTCTCACCGCGAGCGAGCTCCCTCGCACAGACCGCGCGAGCGCGCTCATCCCTCGAACAGACCGCGGATGTCCTCGGCGGTGAGCGACCGGGCGAAGAGATCCTCGTCGTCCATCACCGCGCGGAAGAGACGGGCCTTGCGCTGCTGCAGGGCGAGCACCTTCTCCTCGATCGTGCCGGTGGAGATCATCCGGTAGACGAACACGGGATGGCGCTGGCCGATGCGGTGCGTCCGGTCGATCGCCTGCGTCTCGGCGGCGGGGTTCCACCAGGGGTCGAGGAGGAAGACGTAGTCGGCCTCCGTGAGGGTCATCCCGAATCCGCCCGCCTTGAGGCTGATGAGGAACACCGGCTGGGCTCCCGTGCGGAATCCCTGGACGACGCGATCGCGCTGCCGGGTGGAGCCGTCCAGGAGCGCGTACGGGATGCCCGCCCTCTCCAGCCGCTCGGCGGCGAGGGCGAGGAAGGAGGTGAACTGGCTGAACACGAGGGCCCGATGCCCCTCCGCCCGCAGCTCCTCGACGCGCTCGATCAGCACGTCGAGCTTGCGGGAGCCGATTCCCGCATCGCCCTCGTCGACGAGGCCCGGCGCCAGGCTCAGCATCCGGAGCAGGGTGAGCGAGCGGAAGACGATGAAGCGGTTGCGGTCGAGGTCCTCCAGGAGCCCCAGCACCTTCTGCCGCTCGCGCTGCAGCACGACCTCGTAGAGCGCGCGGTGGGCGGGGCTCGGCTCCACCGCCAGGATCTGCTCCTGCTTCTCCGGCAGCTCGCGGGCGACGAGCTCCTTCGTGCGACGCAGCATCAGCGGGCGGACCCGGCGGCGCAGCCGCTCCAGCCGGCGCCGCCGGAAATCGCTGCCCTCCTCGTTCTCCGGCACCCTGCCCTTCTCGATGGGCTGGATGTACTCCGTGCGGAACCGTCGCGCCGAGGGGAAGAGCCCGGGGGCGGTGAGAGCCAGCAGCGCCCACAGATCGGCGAGGCCGTTCTCCACGGGGGTGCCGGTGACGGCGTAGACGACATCCGCGGACAGCGCGGTGACGGCCCGATGCAGCCGCGTCGCGGGGTTCTTGACGAACTGGGCCTCGTCGAGGACGACGCCCGCCCACTCGACCGCGGTGAGCTCCTCCTCGTCCAGCCGCAGCAGCGTGTAGGAGGTCACGATGAGATCCGCCTCCGCCGCGGCCTCCGTGACCGGGACCGCCCGCTTCGCCGAGGTGCTGTCCAGGACCCGCACGCGGAGCCCCGGAGCGAAGCGGGCGGCCTCGTCCCGCCAGGTGGAGAGCACGGACGTCGGCGCGACGACGAGGAACGGCCTCCGCTCCCCCTCCGCACGGGAGGACGCCCCGGTCTCCCGGACGTGCAGCAGGAGCGCCAGGATCTGCAGTGTCTTGCCCAGGCCCATGTCGTCGGCGAGGATGCCGCCCAGCCGGTGCCGCCAGAGGAAGGCGAGCCAGTCCAGGCCCGCCTTCTGATAGGGGCGGAGGGCCGCCCGCAGGCCGGCGGGGGTCTCGACGGCCGGCACGCCCGTCGCCGCGCGGAGCCCCTCCGCGGTCGCCCGCCAGGCGACCGCGGGCAGCGACTCGTGCGCGAGGTCCTCGAAATCCTCCCAGAGGGCGATCTGGTAGCGGCTGATCCGCGGGCCGGTCTCCCACTCGTCGCGCTCGCCCGCCTCCTCGATGAGCTCGCGCAGCCGGTCGAGCGCGGGATGGTTGAGGGAGAGATGGCTGCCGTCGACGAGCAGCAGCTTCTTGCGACCCCGGCTCAGGGCCGTGAACAGCGGGGTGAAGGGGATCTGCCGTCCGTCGATGGTGACCAGCACGCCCAGGTCGAACCAGTCCGGGTCGTTCGTCGGCACGGTGGTGACCGTGATCTCGGGCTCGCCGGTGAGCTCGCGGTAGGTCCGGGGCGTGCCGGTGACGATCACGCCGATCCCCCGCTCCTCGAGCGCGGGAACCACCCGTCTCGCGAACTCCGCGGCCTCCACGTCGTGGAGGACGCCGGACTCCGCGAACGGCGCGCCGCCGGACGCCTCCTGCCACGCGGCCTCGATGCGACCGCGGCCTTCTCGTTCCAGGACGTCGTCGCGCACGGCGTCGGCGCTCTCGGCGAGAGGGAACAGGCCGTATCCGGGATAGGCCCACCCGAAGGCGAACTCGACGCGGTCGCCGCGCCCATGCACGAGCGAGAGAGTCGGCTCCGGGCCGGGGACCGGGGGCAGCCGGACGGCATCCGATGCCCGCACCGGCGACCGGCGCGCGATCAGCGGGTAGGCCTCACGCAGGAAGGCGCCCTCCTCGTCCTCCGGCACGACGACCGGGGCGGACGCGGTGAGCAGCGCGTGCATCGGCGCGCTGAGCGGCGCCTCTGCCAGCGTCACCTGCGTCCGCGCTCCGAGCGGGGTCACCGCGTACACCCCGGTGCGGCCGATCGGCCGGACCAGGGACGGCTCATGGGCGCGTCCGTCGAGGACGATCTCCGCCCCGACCGTCAGGCCGCCCTCCTCGGCCCGATCGATGCGCGCGGCGACCGTGCCCTCCTCCGCGACGACGATCGTCGTCCCTTTCTGCGTGGCGTGCAGCGGGATTCCCGCCAGGGCACCGGCGCGCAGATGCCCCCACAGCAGGCTCGACTCGATGTGGTCGAGGACGAGCCACTCGCCGGACGATCCCGACAGCAGCAGCGCGTCCCGGGCCAGGCCCAGCATCTCGGCGAACCATCGGCTCTGCTCCCGGCCGAACCGCGAGGGAGAGCGCCGCACGACGTCCCAGGAGGCGTCGCCCTGGATCCAGGAGCCGCTGGCCTCGCTCCGCATCAGCGGGCGGATGCCCAGCAGCAGCTCGCCCTCGCCCCGCGCGATCTCGCGCGGGGTCGCCGTCCGCACCGGGCGCGGGGACCATCGCTCGCTCTCCCGTCCGGCACGATGGCGCAGCTCCACCCCCAGGGCGAGCGGGACACCCCGTATGCCGCGGTCCGAGGGGACGAGCCGGCGCCAATCCGCCGGCCGTCCCGTCCTCCCCTGGCGAGCGGTGGGCGCCGCCTCGGCACCGGAGCCGCGGACGGCCCCGTCCCCGGGGTCCGGGGCGGGCGGCTCGGTGCGGTTGTCGGACATGCCACCATCCTCGCCGCGACGTCCGACACCGCAGGTGCCGCGGTGGGTCAGCTCGCGCGGGCGATGCGGGCGAGCACCCCATGCACGAAGGCGCCGGACTCGTCGGTGGAGAGGGACTTCGCCAGCTCCACCGCCTCGTCGATCGCCACCGCGGTCGGCACGCCCGGGTTGAACAGGATCTCCCAGGTGCCGATGCGCAGGACCGCGCGGTCGACGGCGGGCATGCGGGCGAGCTTCCACTCCCGGCTGTGGGTGGTGATCTGCTCGTCGATCTCGTCGCGGTGGTCGATCACGCCGTCGACGATCTCGCGCGCGTAGAGCCAGGAGCCCTCGCGGGCCGGCTCCGCCACGGCGCGGGCCGCCTCCGCGGCCAGGGCCACGGCGATCTCGTCGCCGCGGACGTCGGCGGAGAACAGGATGTCGAGGGCGCGTTTGCGCGCTTTGGATCGGGCGCTCATCGAGGCGCGCGCGCCTTACTTCTCGCGGCCGAGGTAGTCGCCCGTGCGGGTGTCGACCTTGACCCGGGTGCCGGTCTCCAGGAACAGCGGCACCTGGATCTCGTAGCCGGTCTCCACCGTGGCGGGCTTGGTGCCGGCCGAGGAGCGGTCGCCCTGCAGGCCCGGCTCGGTGTAGGTGATCTCCAGCACGACCGAGGCCGGCAGGTCGATGTACAGCGGGGTGCCGTTGTTCAGCGCGATCGTGACCTGCTGGTTCTCCAGGAGGAAGTTCTTGGCGTCTCCGACGG
>JBEBWQ010000136.1:0-6589 GCA_040392075.1 Microbacterium sp. | reverse complement strand
TCCGGGCCGGGGTGTCCACGGCGATGATCATGCCGAAGTACATCACCGCGACGAGATCGACGAGCCCCAGGAGCACCTCGATGTGATGCTCGACCATCAGCACCGTGCAGTCCTTCTCGCGCTGCATGGTGCGGATGCTCTCGATCAGGCCCGCGACATCGCCGGAGGCGACGCCGGCCATCGGCTCGTCCAGCAGCACCAGCCGCGAGTCGGTGGCCAGGAGCACGGCGATCTCCAGCTTGCGCTTGTCGCCGTGGCTGATGTCGCCGGCCGCCGCGCCGAGCCTGCCGCCCAGGCCCACCTGCTCCAGCAGCGCGACGGCGCGGAGGGTGGCCGGGTCGTTCCGGCGGGGGAAGCGCAGCAGCGAGTAGCTGCCGCCGGCGGTCGCCTGGGTGGCGATCCGCACGTTCTCCAGCACGCTCAGCTTCGGGAAGAGGCTGGAGGTCTGGAAGGTGCGCCCCAGTCCCGCCCGCGCCCGCTGGGGCACGGAGAGGGCGGCGATGTCCGCGCCGTCCATCAGGATGCGCCCGGCGGTGGGCCGGACGAGCCCCGAGATCGTGTTGAACAGCGTGGTCTTGCCCGCGCCGTTCGGTCCGATCACGCCCACGAGGGAGCCGGGGGCGATGTCGAGGTCGACATCCTGCAGGATGGTGGCGCCGCCGATCCGGAGGCCGAGGCCCTCGATGCGGAGCGATGCTCCGGCGTCTCGGGCCTCGGCGCTTCCGGCCGCGCGGGTGGCGGACGGGACAGGGGTGCTCATGGGTGCGTGTCCTTGCTGCCGGCTGCGCTTACGGGGCGACCTGGGCGGCGGGGACGGTGGCGACCAGCTCCGGCACGAAGGTGCCGTCGGCCTGCTTCACGAGCTTCGCCTGGTACATGTCCTGCAGCAGCGCGTGGTCGGCTGCACGGACGGTGTTGGAGCCTTTCGGCCCCTCGAAGGTGAAGCCCTCGAGGGCGGAGATCATCGCGTCCACGTCGCCCTTGCCCTCCTTGACCGCCTGCACCAGCATGATGGCGGCGTTGAAGCCGTCGGGGCTGAACAGGTCGGGGGTGGCGCCGGCCTTGTCCAGGGCCTCGATCATGGCGGTGTTGACCGCGTTGTCCGGGGCTCCGGGGAAGTAGTGGTTCAGGAAGTTGATCTGCTCCGAGGCCTCGCCGTAGGCGCCGAAGGTCGCCGCGTCGCCGAGACCGGTGACGACGGGGATCTGCTCGAGCACACCCTGCTGGCTCATCGCCTGCCACATGGCGCCCGAGGTGGCTCCGGCCCAGGCGACGAAGACGAGGTCGGGCGCGGCCTGCAGCACCTGCTGCGCGAACGGGGTGAACTCCGTGACGTCCTCGGCCACGAGCACCTCGGCGACCGTCGCGCCCTTGCCGCCGAGGATGGCCTGGACGGCGGCGACGTTGCCCTGGCCGAACGCGTTGTTCTGCGCGAACACGGCGACGGTCTTGCCGGTGAGGTCCTCGAGGAAGGTGCCGGCGGTCGCCACGTCCTGCGCGGACTGGCGGCCGGAGCGGAAGGTGTAGTCGTTGATGCCGGTGATCGAGTCCGCGGCGGCGGGGCCGGAGATGAAGAGCACCTGGTTCTGCGCCGCCTGCTCCGCGAGCTTTCCGGCCACCCCGGAGGAGGCGGAGCCGAGGAGGATGCTCACGCCGTCGCCGATGAGCTCCTTGGCGTGGTTGACCGCGGTGTCGGCGTCGCCCGCGTCGTCGCGGTACTCGACGACGATCTTCGTGCCGTCGACCTCGCCGGTGCCGTCGGTGGCGTAGTCGAGGCCCGCCTTGAACGCGGCCAGGTACTGCGCGCCGTAGCCGGAGAGCGGCCCGGTCTCGCTCGTGATGACGCCGGCCACGACCTCCGCGGGGCCCGTCCCCTCGGTGGGGGTGCCGGCGCCCCCGCTGCCGTCGCCGCCCGCCGACGGCGCGCAGGCGGCCAGCACGAGCGCCGCCGCCGTCGTCATCGCACCCAGGAGCAGCTTCTTCGAATGCCTCATGTGCTGTGCCTTTCACCCTTGGAAGGAAATATGAAACCTGATTCAGGTCATTTGAAGAGTAGGCAGAGAGCTCCGGACTGTTCATGGGGACCGCCGACGCGCCCCTTCTTCGAGGGGGCGCTTCGAACGGTCAGGCGGCGGGATCAGCCGCGGGCGAAGGTCGCCAGCAGCAGCTCGGCGGTCTCCTCGGGCGCCTCCACGGAGGGGATGTGCGCGGCGGCGATGCCGTGCGCCTCGCCGTTCTGCACGGCGGCGGCCAGCATCTCGTTGAGCTCCTGCCCGACCACCACGTCCCAGCGACCCCAGAGGGCGGACAGCGGGGTGGCGATCTCGCCGAGCCGGTCGATCACGTCGAAGGACGCCAGCGCCTCGCAGCACCGCGCATAGCTCTCGTCGTCGGTGGCCCCGACGGCGGCGACCTGCCGGGCCACCTCGTCCGCGTGATCGCGGCGGAAGCCCTCGGAGTACCAGCGCCCGGCGGTGGGCTCGACCAGCACGCCCGTGCCCTGGGCGCGCACGAGGGCGGCGCGTTCATGCCAGCCCGCGGCCTCGCCGATCTTCGGCCCCGAGGCGACGATGGCCGCCGCGCGGACGACGTCGGGATGGCGCAGCACCAGCTCCAGCCCGGTGGCGCCGCCGAGGGAGACGCCGGCGGAGAAGAACCCGTCGGCGGCCTGGTCCGCGACTCCCGCGGCGACGGCATCGGCGATGTCGGCCACGGTGAACGCGCCGTCCGCCGGCGCCGAGCCCGCATGGCCGGGCAGGTCCCAGGCCGTGACCCGGTACCCCGCAGCGGTGAGGAGCGGGATCACCCGCTCCCAGACCAGCGCGGTCGAGCTGCCGAGCGAGGGGCCCAGGACGACGAGCGGCCCCTCCGCGGGGCCGGCGATCGGAGTGAAGGCGAGGGTCAGGGGGGCGCCGGAGGCGGAAACGGAAGCAGTCACGGGTCCAGGTATAGCATGACGGGATCCTGCCGGGGACAGCCGGATCCGAGTGGTGTCACGGATGCCGTATTCGTATCCTTGATGTATGAATAACGACGAATTGAGTAATTCACCTCGGGCATTCCCGCCCGTAGGCTCCGAGGGAACCGCGGACGCGGAACGACCCCTCTTGGACACCCGGATGCTCAGATACTTCGTCGCCGTCGCCGAAGAGCGACACTTCGGGCGCGCCGCCCAGCGGCTGCACATGGCCCAGCCGCCGCTGTCGCAGTCGATCAAACAGCTGGAGCGGCAGCTGGGCACCCCCCTGCTCACCCGCACCACCCGCAAGGTCGAGGTCAACGCGCCGGGCGAGATGCTGCTGAACCGGGGCCGTCACCTCCTGGCCGAGCTGGATCTGCTCGCCCGCGACGTCCGCCGCGTGGGCATGGGCCTGGAGGGCTCGGTACGCCTGGGCTTCACCGGCACCATGACGTACGGACTCATGCCCGAGGTGGTTCGCGCCACCGGCTCGGACTCCCTCGGCATCGAGCTGATGGTCAGCGGCGAGCACCTCACGCCGGAGCTGGAGGCGCAGCTGCTCAGCCGCCGCATCGACATCGCGGTGCTGCGCCCCCCGCACGACTCCGAGCTTCTCGAGCACCTGCACATCACCGACGAGCCGCTCGTCGCCGCCCTGCCGGCCGACTCCGCCCTGACCGCGCACGAGACCCTGCAGATGCACGACCTCGTCGGCGTGCCGCTGGTCGGCTACCCGGTGCAGTCCGCCGTCAGCCGCACGCTGGCGGGCAGCGCGCAGGGCGCTCTGCACTATGCGCACCACGTGCCGGAGACCTCCACCCTGCTCTCGCTCGTCTCCGCCGGCATGGGGGTCGGCATCGTCCCGGAGAGCGCCACGGCGCTGGGACTGGGCGGGGTCGTCTTCCGCCCGATCGTCGACGCTCCCTCCATCGGCCTGTCCCTGGCCTGGCGGAAGGACGAGACCTCCGCCGCGGTCCTGCGCTACATCCCGTTCCTGCGCGAGGTCATCCTGCGCGCGAGAGGAGAACGCCCATGAAGATCGATGCCGTCGAGGCGATCCCCTACCGGATCTCGATGCGGAAGCCGCTGCACTTCGCCAGCGGAGAGGTCCATCACGTCGATCATGTGCTGCTGCGCATCAGGACGACGGACGGGATCACCGGCGTCGCCGACCTGCCGCCGCGCCCGTACACCTACGGCGACACGCAGCAGTCGATCGTCGCGAACGTCGAGAGCGTCTTCGCCCCGCTCCTGATCGGCCAGGACGCCCGCGACCGCAGCCGCATCCATGCGGCGATGCATCGCACCGTCGGCAACGTCGTGGCCAAGGCCGGGATCGACGTGGCGCTGTGGGACATCCTCGGCCAGGCCGTCGGCCAGCCGGTCTTCCGCCTGCTCGGCGGCTTCGCCGACTCCGCGCGCTGCGCCCATATGGTCGGATTCGCCGACCCCCAGGCCATGGTCGACGAGGCGCTGGGCTTCCGCGACCGGTACGGCATCACCACCTTCAAGATCAAGGTGGGGCGGCGCCCCCTCCACCTCGACATCGACGCCGCCCGCGCCCTGCGCGCGAGCCTGGGTCCGGAGGCGAGCCTCTACCTGGACGCGAACCGGGGCTGGACGGCCACCGAGGCGATGCGCGTCCTGGGCGCGGTGGAGGACCTCGACCTCCTCTTCTTCGAGGAGCCGTGCGACGCCGCCGAGATCATGGGACGCCGGCGGATCACCGCCCACTCGCGGATGCCGATCATGGCCGACGAGAGCGCGCCGACCCTCGCCGATGCCGCGCGGGAGCTCACCACCGGCGGCGCCTCGGCGCTCAGCGTGAAGGTCGCCCGTCAGGGCTTCACCCAGGCGCAGAAGGCCCTGGCCCTGGCCGAGGGCCTGGGCGTCGATGCGATGATCGGCAACCAGATCGACTCGCAGATCGGCTCGACCGCCTCGATCCACCTCGCCGCCGGCATCGAGCACGCGGCGCGCCACGCCGCAGAGCTGTCGAACTACCTCGACATGACCGACGGCCTGGCCGTCGAGCCCCTCGTCATCGCCGACGGACGCATCGCGGCTCCGGAGACCCCGGGCGTGGGCGTCGCCATCGACGAGGACAAGCTGAACCGCTACCGCCTCGACGGAAAGGGAGCCTGATGCTCTACTTGGTCCACATGGTCGTGAACATCCCGACCGACATGCCCGCCGCGCAGGCGGACGAGATCAAGGCCCGGGAGAAGGCCTACGCACAGGACCTCCAGCGCGACGGGCGCTGGGTCGAGCTGTGGCGGGTGGTGGGCGAGTACGCCAACTACTCGCTCTTCGACGTCGAGAGCAACGACGAGCTGCACACCCTGCTGAGCGGTCTGCCGCTCTTCCCCTACATGGACGTGAAGGTGACCCCCCTGGCCGAGCATCCGTCGCGCATCCCGCTCGAGGAGCGCCCGGCCCGCTGAGCCTCACGCGCTCGGCGGGCCCGGCCGGGGGCCGCGGGGAGTCCCGCCGAGCGCGTACGGTGCCGTCCGCGTACGGTGCCGTCGCCGCCTTCTGCGGTCCCCTACGGAGGCGGCGCAGCAGCGTCTCCGACATCGCCCGGAGCGGGCCCGGATCCGGAGCGTCCCGCGGGTCGGCGGGCGTGCACCGGAAGAACGGCGCCCGCGGGCACCCCGGGCGCGTGCCTTCGGTCTCCGTGCCTCAGTCCGCGTGCAGCAGCGCGAGGAAGTCCTCGTGCAGACGGCCGTTCGTGGCCAGGGCGGAGCCGTCGGCGATCGTCTCGGTGCCGTCGAAGGCGGTGAAACGCCCGCCGGCCTCCCGCACGATGGGGACCGCGGCGGCGATGTCGTACGGCTTGACGTCGAACTCGGCCACGAGGTCCAGCCGGCCCTCGGCGAGCATCATGTACGAGTACACGTCGCCGTAGGCGCGGTCGCGCCACACGGCGTCGGCCAGTCGCAGCAGCGCCGGGAGGCGCCCGGCGCCCGCCCACTGGGCGATGCTCTGGAAGCACGCGGCGGACTCCCCGACGGCCTCGACCTCCGACACCCGCAGGCGTCGCGGCCCGGTCTCGGAGGAGCGGGCGTCGCTCGTCCAGGCGCCGAGGCCGGGGGCCGCCCACCAGCGTCGCCCCAGGGCCGGCATGGAGACCACCCCGACCTGCGGCACGCCGTCGACGGCCAGGGCGATGAGCGTGCCCCACAGCGGCATGCCGCGGAGGAAGTGCGCGGTGCCGTCGATCGGGTCGACGATCCACTGACGGGCGGCGTCGCCGCTCTGCCCGTACTCCTCGCCGAAGATGCCGTCCGCCGGACGCTCCGACTCCACGAGGGCGCGGATCGCGCGCTCGGTGGCGAGGTCCGCGTCGGACACGTGCGTGCTGTCCGCCTTGGTCGAGATCTCCAGGTCGGCGGCGCCGGAGCGGGGAAGCGACACCGCGTCGGCGGCATCGGCCAGGCGCAGCGCGAGCGAGAGGTCCTCAGCGAAGTCCTGGTCCATCGTCGCCTCCCGGGTCGGCCTCCGTGCGTGCGCCGGCGGCCTTCCGCCGGAGACACGAAAACCGCGATCAGCCGAGGATCGCGGTCGTGTGAAGGTGGTGCACCCCCAGGGACTTGAACCCTGAACCCACTGATTAAGAGTCAGTTGCTC
>JBEBWQ010000135.1:0-6598 GCA_040392075.1 Microbacterium sp. | reverse complement strand
CGAAGAGGCCGGCGAAGCCGCCCACGCCGCCGAGCACCTCGGGCCCGTGCGTGGCGCGGACGGAGGACTTCATCAGTTCGACGGCGAGATCGCCGGCAGCGGTATCGACGCCGGCTTCGGAATAGGGATTGGTGGAGGAGTCTGCCACTCCCCCATCCTACCGGCGCGCCGCCCCCTCCGTCGGCGCCGGTTCCGTGCTCAGAGGGCGGGCGGTGCGGAGTCCTCGGGATGCTCCGGAGCGACCCGGATGCGCTCGTGCCCGGCGTGCAGCGTGCGGTCGTGCCGTCGCCCCACCCGCTCCAGGATCAGCGCGACGACGGCGCCGAGGGCGACTCCGGCCGGCACCGTCCACAGCAGCAGGAACCCGAAGACCTGGCCCGGCGAGTAGCTGATATCGAGCGCGGCCGAGGGCGAGAAGTCGCCGGCGAAGGTGAGGATCAGCGCCAGGACGACCCCGAGGAGGGCGCCCAGGAGCAGGAAGACGCCGTAGCGTGGGACGCGACGCACCCGCACCTCGACGACGTCGCCGAACTCGGAGCTCTCGCCGGAGGAGGGGGTCTGCGCGTCCATGGGTCCATTCTCCCAGACCCTCCTCCCTCTCGCTCTCCCGCCCCGGGGGCTCAGGGACGCAGCGGCAGCAGGCCGGCGAGGTCGGCGCGGACGCCGGAGGCGTGGATGCGACCGGATGCGGCGGCATCGGCCCAGCTCTCGGTGCCCGTGGCGACGCCGATCCAGGTGGCCGCGTCCATCTCCACGACGTTCGGCGGGGTCCCCCGGGTGTGCCGGGGACCCTGCACCACCTGCACCGCGCCGAACGGCGGCACCCGCACCTCGACGCTGTTCCCCGGCGCCTTCTCGTCCAGGAGCTGCAGCAGGTACCGCACCGCCGTCGCGGTGTCCGGTCGCGCCGCGCGCCCCTCCTGCACCGCGGCGAGCGCCGCACGCCCGTCCGCCGTCTCGATCCTGCGCGCCATGCCCCCAGCCTACGGACGCTCAGCGAGCATCTCTTCCTCGCGGCGCTCCGTCTGCCGCGCCGCGGTCGCCGGACTACGGCGTCATCCGTCACACCGCAGTCGCCGTGCGGCATCGGCTGCCCCGTCCCTCGTGAGATCGCGCCGCCGCGGGCCCTCAGCAGCCGCCCCTCTCCGTCCCCACGGGCTCCCTCCCCACGGCGCGCCGCCACGCGCCCCGCCCACGACGCCCCCTCCCCGCCGGCAGCGTACGCTCGGAAGGGTGACCACCTCGAGGACCCACCACGGCGCGCGCGACGACCTCCTCGGCGTCGTCGGACGGGATCTGGCCTCGCCCCCGGGCCGGGGCTGGGTGATGACCGACAGCCGTGCGGCCTCCGTGCTCATCCTGTTCGGCGTGCTCGACGCCATCCCCGCGACCACGCCCGAGGCGGCGGTGGCCCGGGATCTCGACGTGCTGCTGCAGCGCCGCTCCCCGACGCTCTCCTCGCACCCCGGCCAGATCTCCTTCCCCGGCGGGGGGCAGGAGCCTGAGGATGCCGATGTCGTGGCCACCGCCCTGCGGGAGGCGGAGGAGGAGACCGGCCTCGATCCCTCCGGCGTCGAGGTGCTGGGCACGATCGGCACCGTGCCGGCGCCGGTGAGCAACCACCTGGTGACCCCGGTTCTCGGCTGGTGGCGCACGCCCTCCCGGGTCGCAGCGGTCGACCATGCCGAGACCGTCGAGGTGTTCCGGGTGCCGGTGGCGCATCTGCTCGACCCCGCGCACCGCTTCACCTCCGTGCATCGACGCGGCGGCCAGCGCTTCCGCATGCCCGCCTTCGACCTGGACGGCATCGGAGTCGGCGCCGGTCTTCCCGCCCGCGACCGCCCGGTGGTGTGGGGGTTCACCGCGATCCTTCTGAGCGGTCTCTTCGATCTGGCCGGCTGGACCGTCCCCTGGGATCCGGGCATCGAGCGCGAGGTCTGACGCGCCCGTCCGCTCCGGCGGCATCGCTCCGGCAGAAGGGACTCTGCCGCTCGGGCGGAGCCGCTCCGGCGGACAGGGCCTGCCGGGAACAGGCCGTCCTCCCGGAACAGGCGGTTCCCCGCGAGATCCTCCTGTTCTCGGGACATGCTCCTGTTCTCGGGACAACGGCCCACTCCGCCCCAGGACGGCAGTCCCCTCCGAGGACCGGGCGTGGGGGGCCTGCTCTCGGCGCAGCCGAGGTCCCTCGACCGGAGCGCACCGCGCACCGATGCCCCGCCCCACCTCTCCGACACCGGCGCCCCGGGTAGGCTGGCCGGGTGAAGATCTTGGTCCTCGGTTCCGGCGCGCGCGAGCACGCGATCATCCTCGCCCTGCGCGCGGAGGAGCGCGCCCATGACATCCTCGCGGCCCCCGGCAACGCCGGCATCGCCCAGGACGCCCGGCTCGTCGACCTCGACCCGCTGAACCCGGCCGCCGTGTCGTCCTTCGTCGCCGAGCACGGCGTCGACCTCGTCGTCATCGGCCCGGAGGCCCCCCTCGTCGCGGGAGTCGCCGACGTCCTGCGCGAGCGCGGCGTCCCCGTCTTCGGACCGAGCAGGCAGGCGGCCCAGCTGGAGGGCTCCAAGGCCTTCGCCAAGCGGATCATGGAGGCCGCTGGGGTTCCCACCGGCCGTGCCGTGCGCGCGACCACCCGGAACGAGGTCGAGGCCGCCTTCGACGAGTTCGGTGCGCCGCACGTGGTCAAGGCCGACGGCCTGGCCGCCGGCAAGGGCGTGATCGTCACCTCCGACCGGGCCGAGGCCCTCGCCCACGCCGCGCACTACCTCCCCGCCGGCCCCGTGCTCGTGGAGGAGTTCCTGGAGGGCGAGGAGGTCTCGCTCTTCTTCCTCAGCGACGGCGACACCGTCCGCGCACTCAGCCCGGCGCAGGACTTCAAGCGCGCCTACGACGGCGACGAGGGCCCGAACACCGGCGGAATGGGCGCGTACTCGCCGCTGCCGTGGCTGGCCGAGCGCTTCGGCAGCGAGCGGGCCTTCGTCGAGCAGGTGACGCTCGAGGTCGCGCTCCCCGTGATCCGGCAGATGGATCAGGAGGGCACCCCCTTCATCGGACTGCTCTACGCCGGCCTCATCCTCACCGCCCAGGGCGTCCGGGTGATCGAGTTCAACGCCCGCTTCGGCGACCCCGAGACCCAGGTGGTGCTGCCGCGGCTGCGCACCCCGCTCTCGCAGCTGCTGCTGGCGGCCGCCGCCGGGACGCTCGAGGCGCAGCCCGAGCCCGAGTTCTCGGCCGAGGCGGCGATCACCGTCGTGCTCGCCAGCGAGGGGTACCCCGAGGACCCGCAGACCGGTCGCCTGATCGAAGGTCTCGACGATGCGGCGCAGGTCGAGGGCGTGCGCATCGTGCACGCCGCGACCGCCGGCCCCGACGCCCCCGGCGGCGCACTGGTGGCCTCGGGCGGGCGGGTCCTGAACGTCGTGGCCACCGGCGAGGACCTGCGCACCGCGCGCGAGCGCGCCTACGCCGCGATGGACCGGATCTCGCTCGACGGCGGCCACTACCGCCGCGACATCGCCGCCCGCGTCGCGGACTGAGCGGACGCGGACTGAGCGGACGCGGACTGAGCGGACGCGGGACGCGCGCACAGCCGCCCGACCGCGGGCGCCGGCGTGGAGCCGTGCCTACGCCGAGGCGTCCTCGCCGCCCTCGCGGCGGCGGCGCTCGATCTCCGCGCGGAGACGGTCCTCCTCGATCTCCCGCTCCAGGGCCGCGAGCTGCTCCTCGGTCGTCCGCGCGTCGGACGGCTGCGGCGCGGCGGCCGGAGCGCGATACCCGGTCACCGCGGGCCGGGGGAGGTGGGGCGGATACTCGCGGCCGATCGCCCACCACAGTGCCCCGCCGATGAGCGGGATGAGGATGACGATGATGACCCACGCCACTTTCGGCAGATACTTCACCTGCCCATCGTCACGTCTGATGACATCGATCAGCGTCACGATCAGGAACGCGAGCGTCAGCAGCGTGAACAGCACCGGCATGGCCCCACCCTAACCCGGGAGGCCCCGGGGCCGCGGCGCGCCCGGCCCTCGCACGGTCAGCCGAGAGGCGGCGCCGGCGCGGGGGGCGCAGGAGCAGTGGGTCTCCCCGCGGGGAGGAAGAACGCCGCGACCAGTACGAGGAGCACCACCACGGCCGGGAGCAGGATGGCCTGCGACATCGCGGCGGCGAACCCGGTGGCGGCCTCCGGGGGCAGGACGGCGCCGAGGTTCCCCTCACCCACCCCGCTGACCGCGTCCGCGGCGGAGACGTTGGCCACCAGCCGCGACTGCATGAACGCGGCGATCGCCGCCGAGCCCAGCACCGAGCCCACGGTGCGCATCGTGTTGTACACCCCGGATCCGGCGCCCGCCTGGGACAGCGGCAGATCGCGGATGGCGACCATCGCCAGCGGTGCCCAGATGAAGGCGCTGCCGGTGCCCAGAAGCGCCGAGGTCAGCAGGAACAGCCCGATGGGCGTGTCCATCCTCATCAGCGCGGAGCTGAGGAAGAGTCCTCCGGCCATGGACAGCACACCGGCGATGAGGAGGAAGCGCGGGTCGTACCGATTGAGGATCCGGCCCGCCACCGGTGCGAGCAGAGCCGAGCACACCCCCGACGGGATCAGGAGCAGGGCCGCCTGCATCGGGGTGAGACCCCGCGCGCTCTGGAAGAAGAACATGATCGGCAGCGCCTGGCTGGTCACGGTGAACCCCATCGCCAGCACGCCGACGCCGGACCAGCTGAAGCTGCGGCTGCGGAAGAGGCCGAGCGGGACCAGCGGCTCGCGCGGGGTGCGCGCCTGATGCCAGATGAAGACGCCCAGCACGACGATGCCCACGAGCAGCAGCATCCAGACCTGGACGGGACCCCACAGCGGGCCCCACGCGTGCGCCTCGCCCTCCTGGAGCGAGAACACGATGAGGAACATCGCGACGGCGCTCAGCAGCACGCCGGCGATGTCGAAGCGGTGCGAATGGATCTCCAGCTTCGGCACGAACAGGATCGCCAGCACGATGCCGATCACGCCGACGGGGAGGTTCACGAAGAAGATCCACTCCCAGCCGAGCCCGGCCACGATCACCCCGCCGAGGAGCGGGCCGGCGATCATGGCCATGCCCGCCGTCGCCCCCCACAGCGCCATCGCCGAGCCGCGCTGGTGCGGCGCGAAGGTGCGGCTGATGATGGCCATGCTCTGCGGCGAGACGCAGGCGGCGCCCAGCCCCTGCACCGCCCGGGCGATGGTGAGCTCGAGGAGCGAGTCCGACAGGCCGCACCAGAGCGAGGCGAGGGTGAAGATCGCCAGGCCGATGAGGTACATGTTCTTGATGCCGAAGCGGTCCCCCATCCGCCCGGTCACCAGCAGCGGAACCGCGAACGCGAGCAGGTAGGCGCTCGTCACCCACACGACGCTGTCCAGATCCGGGGTCTCCGGGTCCAGGGCCGCCTTGATCGCCGGGTTCGCCACCGAGACGATCGTGGTGTCGACGAGGATCATGAAGAAGCCGAGCGCCATCGCCAGGAATCCGGGCCAGGGATTGCGGACGGGGGGCGCGGAAGCAGACATCACCGGCCACGCTACACCGGGGACGCCGCCCCGGTGCCCGCCGACCCCGTCGTCCCGCACGAGGGGATGCCGGCGGCGCGACGACAGCGGCGGATTCCGCCGGCGGAGGCCCGCGGCCGCCCAGACGCACGGACGGCGCGGCACCCGGACGCGGGATAATGGGCGGGTGAGCTCCCCTGCATCCTTCCCCGGCTGGCGGCACGTCTACTCCGGCAAGGTCCGCGACCTGTATGTGCCCGACGAGGACAGCACGGACGGCGCAGGCCGTCTGCTCGTGGTGGCCTCCGACCGGGTGAGCGCCTTCGACCACGTGCTCTCCCCGGCCATCCCCGGCAAGGGCGCGATGCTCACCGAGCTCAGCCTGTGGTGGTTCGACCGGCTCACCGGCGTCCCGAACCATCTCACCGGCGAGCCCGCCCCGGCACCGGGCGCCATGGTCGTGCGACGGCTCGACATGCTGCCGGTGGAATGCGTCGTGCGCGGCTACCTCACCGGCTCCGGCTGGGCGGAGTACCGGGAGTCCGGCACCGTCTGCGGCATCCCCCTCCCCGCCGGGCTCACCGACGGGGACCGGCTCCCCGAGCCGATCTTCACCCCGGCGTACAAGGCCCCGCTCGGCGAGCACGACGAGAACATCTCCTTCGCCCGGACCGAGGAGCTCGTGGGCACGGAGACCGCCGCCGCCCTCCGCGACCTGTCGCTGGAGATCTACCGCCGCGCCGCCGCCCTCGCCGAGGAGCGCGGGCTCATCCTCGCCGACACGAAGTTCGAGTTCGGCCGCGACGCGGAGGGCACGCTCACCCTCGCCGACGAGGTGCTCACCAGCGACTCCTCCCGCTACTGGGACCGCGCGGCCTGGGAGCGGGGCACCACCCCCGCCGAGCGGATGGCGAGCTTCGACAAGCAGATCGTGCGCGACTGGCTCGCCGCCCACTGGGACAGGCGGGGCACCCCGCCCGAGCTGCCCGCGGACATCGTCGAGCGCACCGCCGCGCGCTACGCGGAGCTGCTCACGCGCCTGAGCGCTGCCGGGTCGTCTCTCGGCCGCTGAGC
>JBEBWQ010000134.1:0-6632 GCA_040392075.1 Microbacterium sp. | reverse complement strand
GCGGCGGCGCGGCCGAGGGCGAGGCGCAGGGCCCAGGCCGGCGCGGGCACGGCGAAGGGGCGCCGGAGCAGGCGGGCGAGCTCCCGCCCGATCTCGTTCGCCGTGGCGGGCGCGGGGCCGCTGAGATTGACGGGTCCGTCGAGGCCGGCGTCGATGATGTGGCGGATCGCCCGCACCTCGTCGTCGAGGGAGATCCACGGCCAGAGCTGCCGTCCCCCTCCGAGCGGACCGCCGAGGCCGAGGCGGGTGAGGCGGATCAGGGGCTTCAGCACGGCGCCGGGGTGCAGGAGCGGTGCGGTGCGCAGGAGCGCCACGCGGGTGCGGGATGAGGCTGCCAGGGCCTCGCGCTCCCAGTCGACGCAGAGCTCGGCGAGGAAGGTGGTGCCGGGCCCGCTCGACTCGGTGAGCGTCTCGCCGGGTCGGTCGCCGTAGTAGCCCACGGCCGACGCGGACACGAGCGCCGGCGCATCGGCGCCCAGCGCCCGGATCGCGGTGGCGAGCGTCCGGGTCGGTCCCAGACGCGAGTCGCGGAGGTCGTGCCGGTACCGCGGCGTCCACGGGATCCGCCCGATGCTCGCGCCGTTGAGGTTCACGACCGCCGAGACGCCCTCCAGCGCCCGCGGATCGAGGGAGGACCCGTCGGTGAGCCACTCGATCTCGTCGGCGGTCCGCGCGGGCCGCCGCACGAGCCGGAGCACGCGGACCCCGTCGGCGCGGAGAGCGTCGGTGAGCGCCCCTCCGATCAGCCCCGATCCACCGGACACTGCGATCGTCCTGTCGTCCATCATGCCTCCTCCGTCCGTCGGATCCTTGTGCTCGCCCGCGCCGCCGTCAAGGTCGCTCCCACGGCTCGATCCCACCGGGGACTGCGCAGAAGAGGGGGTGAGGGGAGGGGGAGTCACGCTCCCACCGGTCCGCATCCTCGGGGCTGCGATCCCGGAGCTTGCGTCCGAGATGCTGCCACTCGAACGCGAGCTGCCCGCTCGTCACGGCGATCCGTGGCAGAGCGGTCTGCGGCTCGGCGACGTTCCGCTCTGGTGTCTCCGGCTCCTGCGGCTGCAGGATCCGTGTCGTGTCGAACCGATAGCCGCGGGCGGTCGCCTCCTCCGCGATCCCGCCGAGGTAGGCCCCGATCGTCGCCAGGGGCGCGGCGGAGGACCGGAAGCGCAGGAGCTGCGGGTGGTGACGATATCCCCGCGTGCGCCCGGCGAGCACCGCCTGCGCGAGCAGGGTCTCGCGCCAGCAGGCCACGAGCCCCGCGCGATCGAGGTGCCGCGGGTGCAGCGACCAGATCCTCATGCGTCTCTCCGGAAGGTTCGGGACGGCCACCCTATCGCGGGTTCGGCGTCGACGGCATGGAACGGGCGCACGCGGTCGTGCTCTCCGCGACGGGACGGTCTCCCGGGCGTCGCGGAGCGAGCGGCCCCCGGGCGGGCGTCGCCGAGCCCACGGGACCGTGGAGGCATAGGGTGGAGGCATGCCGCTGAATGGAGAGTATCTTCCGTCGACCGCCGAATGGGCCCGCACCCAGGCCGAGGCCTTCGAGGCGTCGCGAGGGGCCGAGGCGGGAGAGCTGCGGGGCGACCCGATCATCGTCCTGACGAGCGTGGGTGCCAAGACCGGCGCACTGCGCAAGACCGCGCTCATGCGGGTGGAGCATGAGGGCCGCTATCTCATCGTCGCGAGTCTGGGCGGGTCGCCGAAGAACCCGTCCTGGTACTGGAACGTCCGCGCGAACCCGCATGTCGAGCTGCAGGACGGGCCCGTCCGGCGCGACTACCTCGCCCGCGAGCTCGAGGGCGCCGAGCGGGCCGAGTGGTGGGGCCGCGCAGTGCAGGCCTGGCCCACGTACGGGGAGTATCAGGAGCGCACCGAGCGGGTCATCCCCATCTTCCTGCTGGAGCCGATCGAGGGCTGAGCTCTCGGCGGCGCACGGCTCGTGCCGGGGCCGGGCGCACGCGCGCCATCCATCGGTGGGTTCCGGTCGTACGAGCCCGATGCGTCGTCAGGCGGCGACCTCGTGCGCGCCATGCCCGTCCGGGAGGTCGCGCATGCGCCAGAAGGGCCCGATGGCCACGAGGGCGGCGCCGACGAGCTCGCCGATCGCGCCCACCCACAGGGTGGGGACGACCCCGAACCACGTGCCGAGGGCGCCGGCGAGCAGCGCGGCCAGGGGCATGACGCCCCAGACGCAGAAGCGGATGGAGGCGTTCATCCGCCCGAGCAGGCGAGCCGGGGTGATGCGCTGACGGAAGGTGACCTGGGTGATGTTGTAGACCAGGATCGCGAACATCCCGAGGAACCCCTGGGCGACCAGCAGCGGGAACGCGATGGCCGGGACGAGCGCCGCCGCGGGGACCAGCAGGGACACCACGGCGAAGGCGATCGCGCTGACCGGGATGGCGCGGGCCTCCCCGATCCGGCGGGCGAGGTGCGGGGTGGCGATCGCCCCGGCGAGGCCGCCCACCGCTCCGAGCGCGAGGACGAGGCCCATCGCCTCGGGGGTGAAGCCGAGTTCGCGCAGCAGGAAGATCGGCAGCATCGTGAAGGTCACCGTGCTGAAGAAGTTCGACAGTGCGGTCGTCCCGGCGATCCGGCGCAGCAGCGGGTTGCCGAAGACCCAGCGCAGCCCCTCGCCGATGGAGGGGAGGATGGGGTCGTGCGAGTCCTTCGGGGCGACGACCTCGCGGTCGCGGGTGAGCAGCAGGGCGACGAGGGAGGCGAGATAGGTGCCGACCGTGGCGAGGACCGCCAGCGGCGCGGTGAGGGCTCCCACGAGCCAGCCGCCCAGTGCGGGGCCGGCGATCCCGGCGACCTGCTGGGTCGACTCGAGCTTCCCGTTCGCCTCGGCGATCTGCGCGGACCGCACGAGCGAGGGGACGATGCTCTGGTAGGACACGTCGAAGAAGACCGTGGCGACCCCCATGACGAGGGCGACGGCGTAGAGGTGCCACATCTCCAGGGCCCCGAGCCACCACAGCAGCGGCAGCACGGCGAGGGCCGCGGCGCGGGCGAGGTCGGCGGCGATCATCACGTGGCGCTTGCGCATCCGGTCGATCCATGCGCCGGCGGGAAGCCCGATCAGGAGGAACGCCGCGACACCCGCCGCGTTCAGCAGTCCGACCTCGAACTCCGTCGCCCCCAGGATGAGCACCGCGAGCACGGGGATCGCGAGCTCGGTGATCTGATGACCGAACTGGCTGAACGCCTGGCCGCCCCACAGCCGAAGGAAGTTCGCGTCGTGCCAGAGGGAGCGGGGACGCATCGAGCGAGCCGGGGCGTCCTCCACTGATTGAGACATGCCAATCAGTCTGGATCACCGATTGAGAGATGTCAATCGGCTCGCTATCGTGGGGGCATGACCGAGGAGGGGACCGATGCTCAGAGCCAGGCGCGGGCGCGCGCACTGAGCTCGCCGCTACGCCTGCGGGTGCTGCGGCTGTGCGCCTTCGAGTCACGGACCAACAAGGAGCTCGCCGAGCTCCTGGACGTCAACCCCGGCACGATGCTCCACCACGTGCGCACCCTGGTGAGCACCGGATTCCTCGCCGCCGACGAGGAGCGGGCCGGCCCCCACGGCGCTCGTGAGATCCCGTACCGCGCCACGGGGCTGTCCTGGAACACGCGGGTCCCCCACCAGTCGGCGGTCATCCTGGAGACCATGCGTCAGCAGCTCCAGGCCGTGGACCCCGAGGAGGTGTGGATCGCCTGGCTGGGCCTGCGTCTGAACCGGGAGAGCCGGGCGGAGCTGGACGCCCGCCTGTTCGCGCTCGTCCAGGAGTACAAGGACCGCGGACCCGATCCCGACGGGGAGAGCTACTCGCTCGTCGCCGTGGTGCACCCCGACCTCAACCCGCCAGCGGGCGGGTAGGCAGCCCGGTTCTCAGCCTTCGCGACGGCGGACCATCTCGGCGATCCAGATCGGGGCGAAGGGGGAGGTGCAGCCCGGCGACGTGGGATAGTCGGCCAGCACCTGGAGGCGCTCGCCGATCGCCAGGGCCCGTGCCCGGAGGTCCGGGTGATGGATGCCGATCTGCGCGAGCGTCTCGTTCATCGCCCACTGCAGACGGGAGGGCGCCTCGCGCATCTCCCGTTCGATCTGATCGAGCAGCGCACCCAGGTCCAGCCCCTCGGGGCGCTTCGCCACGCGCTCGGAGGTGAGGGACCAGGCGGCCGCGGCGACCAGGGGGTCCGGGTCGTCGAACCAGCGCCGCCGCATCTCCTCGGCGAGGGGGGACTTCTTCGCGACGTAGTTCACGAACCAGTCGTTCACCTTCGGGACCGCGGTCTCGCGCAGCATCGCGTCGAGCTCGTCGGCGTCGAAGTCCCGCGGCCGGCAGATGAGCAGCGCGAGCAGGCGCGGGACGGTCTGAGCGGTGGCCCAGAGCTCGCGGGCGAACGGCTGGTTCGTCGTGATGCCCTTCGCGACGGCGCGGAGCCTCGAGAGGTTGACGCCGTGGTCGTCGCCGTGTCGCTCGTTGACGGCACGCAGCTTCGGGTCCTCCAGGGCGGCGAGGTCGGCGAGCACGGCGGTGAGGACGGGCGCATCGGTCATGCTCCGAGCGTACGGGAGGGTGCGGGGCCGCGCACCGGGGTCCGGGATGAGCGGGGAGCGCCTCCGAAAGCCGCTTGACATTGACGTTACGTCAACATCTAGCGTGAGGGACATGGAATGGTCGATACAGCAGATCGCCCGGATCGCCGGCACCACCAGTCGCGCGCTCCGGCACTACGACGGCATCGGGATCGTGTCGCCCAGTCGTGTCGGGGGCAACGGCTACCGCTACTACGACGAGGACGCGCTGATCCGCCTGCAGCGGGTCCTGCTGCTGCGCGAACTGGGGCTGGGACTGCCGCAGATCGCCGAGGTCCTGGCCCGGCAGCACGACGAGGCCGAGGTCCTGTCCGTCCATCTGTCCCTGCTCCGGCAGGAGCAGGACCGGCTCGCGCGGCAGATCGCCGCGGTGGAGCACACGATCGCCGCACGGCGAGGAGAGGAGACCCTGATGGCGGAGAGCATGTTCGACGGATTCGACCACACCCGGTACCGGGACGAGGTCGAGCAGCGCTGGGGGAAGGACGCCTACGCGCGATCGGACGCCTGGTGGCGCGGGATGAGCGCGGAGGATCGCGGCGCGTGGAGGACGCGGATGGAGACGCTCGGCCGCGACTGGATCGCGGTGGCGCAGGACCCGGGCATCGCCCCGGGGTCCGCGGTGGCGCAGGAACTGTCACGGCGTCACGTCGCCTGGCTGCAGGGCATCCCGGGGACGCCGGCGGCGGAGGCCGGAGGAGACCGGGAAGGCTATGTGCGAGGCCTCGCGGAGATGTACGTCGCCGACGAGCGCTTCGCCGCGAACTACGGCGGGCCGGAGGGCGCGGCCTTCGTACGGGACGCGCTGATCGCGTATCTCGATGCCGGCGGCGCCCGAGGCTGATCCCCTCCCGTCGTCCTGCGCGGAGGTGGCGCAGGACGACGGGGACGCAGGACCTGCGCCACCCCGGCGGGGTCCTCGGCGCGTATCCGGCGATCCTGTATCTCTGCGCAGGATGACGAGGCAGGGCGGGTCCGGGGCGCGGGATGGTGCGCGTGATGGCCGGTGGGCATGTGGAACGCGGAGGCGGCGCGCGGGATGTCCGGCGACCGACCGGTGGCAGGGCGAGCGACTAGCGGCTCGTGTGCCGGACGGCGGCTACGCTGGACGCCACGACCCGCGAACACCGCCGTCTCGCCCTGTCCGCGACATTCCGGAGGAACCCATGACCCTGCTGCTGGATGCGGAGGCCACGCGCCGGGCCCTCGGCCGGATCGACCCGGCCGTCCCGGTCGTCCGCGCGCTACGGGCGGTCGCTGCGGGCGAGGCCTCGATTCCCCCGCGGATCGCCGCACGAGCGCCGGGCGGCGTACTGGCGGCGATGCCCGGGTACCTGCCCGGCGTGGGCCTGGCGGCCAAGCTCGTGTCGATCTTCGCGACCGACTCCGGCACCCGTCACCGCGGGGTGATCGCCCTCTTCGACGACGCCGACGGGGAGCTGCGCTGCCTGATGGACGCCGAGGAGGTGACCGCGGCGCGCACCGCGGCGACCGCCCTCGTCGCGGTCGCCGCCCTCGCCCCGCAGGCGCGGCGGGTCGTCCTGATCGGCACGGGCGTGCTGGCGCGTACGGCGCTGGAGCTGCGGGCCCGGCACCGGACGGACTCCGTGCTCGGCACGGCGGCACCGCAGATCGTCCTGAGCGGACGCAACGCCGAGGCCGTCCGGGAGCTCGCCGGGGAGTTCGGCGTCGAGGCGCACGAGAGCATCCGGGAGGCCGTCGCCGGTGCCGACGCCGTCATCTGCGTCACCTCGGCCCGGGAGCCGGTCATCGAGCGGGAGTGGCTGGGCGACGACATCGCGGTGATCTCGATGGGCGGGTTCCGCGGCAGCGAGGTGGATGCGCGGACCGTCGCCGACGCCCGCGTCTTCGCCGACTGGGCGGGCGCCTGGGAGTCGCCACCGCCGGCGGGTGCCGACGAGCTGCAGGGACTGGCCGCCGGCCGGGGACGGCTTCTCGGCGAGCTGCTGGCCGACCCGGATGCGCCGGGGAGCACGCCGATCGCTCCGCCCGCGGGACTGCGGCTGTTCAAGTCCAC
>JBEBWQ010000133.1:0-6666 GCA_040392075.1 Microbacterium sp. | reverse complement strand
AACCGGGTGGCGCGCACCTCGGTCTCCAACATCTACGCGGTCGGCGACTGCACCAACTTCTTCCCCCTGGCATCGGTGGCCTCGATGCAGGGACGCACGGCCGTCTTCCACGCCCTCGGGGACATCGTGATCCCGCTGGACGCGGGGAAGATCACCGCGAACATCTTCACCGCCCCCGAGATCGCCACGATCGGGGCGGGCGAGCGCGACGTCGCGGAGGGGCGGATCGAGGGCTTCGTGCACAAGCTCGACCTCG
Source organism: Microbacterium sp. (assembly GCA_040392075.1). Classification (GTDB taxonomy): domain Bacteria; phylum Actinomycetota; class Actinomycetes; order Actinomycetales; family Microbacteriaceae; genus Microbacterium. The sequence goes on along the minus strand of JBEBWQ010000133.1, from coordinate 6,410 downwards.
CCTCGAACCCGCGCGCGAAGATGATGGGCATCCGCGACGGCTTCGTGAAGATCATCGCGCTCCGCGGCGGCGGCATCGTCGTGGGCGGCGTGATCGTCGCCCCCCGGGCCTCGGAGCTCATCTACCCCCTCGCGATCGCGGTGGAGCGGCGCCTGACGGTCGATCAGGTCTCGCGCGTGTTCGCCGCCTACCCCTCCCTCTCGGGCAGCATCACCGACGCCACCCGCGCGATGCACCTGGCGAACATCTCCCGGGCCTGAGCCCCGCCCGGGACCCGCGTACTGTTACGCCGTGCGACGGGCGTCGGTTACGCCGTGCTACGGGAGGTGGTGCGGGGCCGGGGGCGACTCGCATAGCCTCGGGGGAAGAATCCCCGTCCGATAGCAGGTGAAGCCCATGTCCTCCAGAATCATCTCGACTGTCTTTCCGATCCAGCGCGTGATGGCGCGGGCGAACGCCTCGGCGTGGGAGGACGGCGTCGTCGCCGAGGCGACGGGGAACACCCTGGTCATCGCCGATCTGGACGGCGCGATCACGAAGCTCCGGGTGGTAGGTCCTGCCGTGGGACTCGTTGCAGGAGAACCGGTGGCCTACCACCCGGTCGCAGAGATCCTGCACATCGGTCACGCGCAGCTCACCGCGCGCGTGACCGCCGCCTCCGCCTGAGAGTCGGACGTCTCGGAAGAGACCGGACGCGGTGCGTCACATCGTCATCGTCGCCATCATGGCCTCGCACTTGGCGACCATGTCCTCGCACGCCATCGCGCAGTAGCGGCACATCTCGCTGTCCTCGGCGTGCATCCGGCACTCGGTGGCGCAGGCCATCCCCATGGTCATGCACGCCGTCATCATGGCCTTCATCGAGTCCATGTCCATGCCCATCGGGCGCATCATCATCCGCATGCAGGTGTCGGCCATCTCGGCCATGTTCTGGCACATGGCGCAGCACTTCGCCATGTCCATGCCCATGTCGGCGCCCGCGCACATCGTCGCCGCCATCGAACAGGCGTTCATGGCCTGCATGCACTCCTGCATCGCATCCATGTCCATAGGCATGTCGCCCACGGACATGGACCTCATCATCTCCATCGTGTCCATCTCGATCTCCCGTATGTCGTTCGATCTGCCGTCATGGAACCCGTTGCGTTACGAAACGTTACACCACCATCGCCCGTCGATGAGGGGTCGGATAGAATCCGTCAGCCCTCTGGCGAAAACGACGTCAGACGCGTCCGTCGAGGACGAGGTCAGTCGAGCGGGGGCATCGGCCGCCAGGAGCGGTCGCGCCCGATCCGGCCGCCGTCGCGCAGGCCGCGGAAGAGGTTGCTCGTGCCGCGGACCTTCCGCTCCACCAGGAGCAGCCGGATGATCTCCTTGCAGAAGGTCGCCGTGGTGCCGAGGCCGAACAGCACCGGGTTGTAGACGCGGTGCACCCGGTAGTAGTGCTTGATGTAGGCCCGGTTGCGCATGATGTAGTAGCGGTACGCGTCGCTGGAGGCGTTCATGTGCCGCACGCCCATGTCCCACTGCTTGATCTCGCGGGTCCGGCGCAGCACGAACTCGTCCACGATGACCGCGGTGGTGACGCGCGAGGCGAGCCAGCCGTAGGTCTGGTCGTCCCAGTAGATGAAGAAGCGCGGATCCGGCAGGCCGATCCGCTGCACGATCGATCGGTGGATGAACATGCCCTCGAAGCAGCCGCTGTTCATCTCCTTGAACCCGGAGCCGTCGAAGCCGGAGGGGGCGAAGGGGATGGGGATGCCCATCCGCTCCGCGATGCGGTACTGCCAGTAGAAGGGGCTGCCGTCGTAGTCGTAGCGGCGTCCCTGGATGCTGCGGAAGCGGGGCGTCCAGGCCGCCATCCGGGCGAGGCCGTCGGGCAGCACCTCGACGTCGTCGTCCATCAGCCAGATCCACTCCGAGCCGAGCTCGTACGCCGTGCGCATGCCCTCGCTGAACCCGCCGGAGCCGCCGGTGTTGGTTTCCAGGCGGCGGTAGACCAGCGCCTCTCCGAGCTGTGCCCGGAACCCCTCCACGACCTCCTCGGTGTCGTCGGAGGAGGCGTTGTCGACGACGACGACGTGCCCGGGCTTCGGGTCCATCGCCACGATGCTCGTCAGCAGGCCGCTCAGGAGGTGCGAGCGGTTGTAGGTGACGATCGCGATCGTCGCGCTCGCCGGGTCGAATCCCGCGGGCAGGGCGGGGGCGTCGGTCATGCCTCTCCTCGGTGGTCGGTGCCGTCGGGCCGGCGGCCGCGCGAACGCCGACCAGCCTATCGGGCCGGGATGGGAGCGGCGGCATCGGGCCGCAGGGGGTCAGGGGCGCTGGTCGTCGATCACGGTCTGCTCGTCGAGCTCACCGGCGACCACGGGGACGATCTTGATCTTGAACGAGAACAGGACCAGGAGCATCCAGCCCCACAGCATCATCGGCGAGGACTCGGTGAACCCCTGGACGACGAGGACCCCGGCCACGAGCACCGGCAGCAGGGCGATCGGGGAGTAGGGGCGCCGCGCGTCCAGGTCCCAGCGCGGCCGGTCGACGGCGAAGAACCAGGTGCGCCAGACGAAGGCGAACATCGCCACGAAGAAGACGAGCGCACCGATCACGCCCAGCTGGAAGAACACGTCCACCCAGACGTTGTGCGCCTGCTGCACGATCCGCCCGCCGGGCTCGACGATCCAGGTGCGGAACGCCGGGTCCCAGGGGATCCAGGGGCTGGCATGCCCCCAGCCGAGCCACGGGCGCTGCTCGGCACGCACGAACACCTCGTCCCAGATCTGCTCGCGCCCGGTGAGGTCGCTGGAGCGGTCGAGGAGCTCGAGGATCGCCCCGCGCAGGGCCCAGGCGGCGATGAGCAGGGCGGGGCCGAGGGTGAAGATGCCGAGGTAGATGCGGCGCTTGGTGCGGTCGTCCCGTGCGCGCCGGACCAGGATCGCGGCGAGGGCGACGACGGCCAGACCGGCGGCGGCGAGGAAGGCGGTCGCCGATCCGGCACGGATGAAGAGCAGGCCGGTGAGGACGAGCCAGCCGATGAGCCAGGCGCGGTGGGAGACGGTGACGGCCAGCTGGATCGAGAAGACGATGAGGCCCAGCAGGCACAGCGCGGCGAAGAGGTTTGCGTTGCCGACGATGCCCTGGATGCGCTCGTCGGTGAACAGGTTCTCCTGCGACCAGTACATCCACTCCTCGGGCTCCCGCCAGGAGCGGGGGACCCCGTTGGGCAGCACCGGCTCGCGCAGGATGAGGGAGACCCACAGCTCGAACAGGAGCGAGGCGCCGATGATCCACTTCAGCGCGGCGCCGAGAGCGCCGAGGATCTCGCGCCAGCTGAGCCAGGAGGCGATCAGCAGACCGTGGACCGTCACCACGACGAGCAGCGCCGCGGTGAGGCCCGAGGTCATCGGCCAGGCGGACCAGCCGATCGAGAGGACGGCGAGGCAGACGTACACCAGCGCCGACCAGGGCAGCCGGCGCCAGGGGAAGGGACTGGTCCGCCGGGTGCGCACGAGATGGCGCACGCCGATGGCGACGGTCGCGGCGATCACGGCGCTCACCAGGACCGTGGTCCCGGTGACCCCGAGCAGGTTCACCCAGGCGGTCGGGGCCAGGGCGACGATCAGGACGACGGCCGCGTACCCGCGCAGCAGGAGCTGTCGCGTGGATTCCCGTGGCGGGGCCGCCGGAGGGGCGGCCACAGAGAGCCGAGTGTGCTGTGCCATCGCCTCCCGATGGTATCGGGTGATCCTGCCGGAAGCCCCCGGGCGGCCCGGATCGTTTTCGCACCGTTGTCTTCCTCGCCTAGCCTGGGAGGGTGCCGCGCCTGCTCTCCAACGCCCCCCGGGACTATGCCTGGGGGTCTCGTCGTCTGCTGGCGGAGCTGACCGGTCGCGGGGAGAGCCGGGAGCCGGAGGCGGAGATCTGGTTCGGCGATCATCCGGCCGATCCGGCCGACCTCGACGGCGGCGGCACGCTGGACGCCGTCACCGGCGGCACGCTGCCCTACCTGCTGAAGCTGCTGGCCGTGGACGCGCCGCTCTCGATCCAGGCCCATCCCTCGCGCGCGCAGGCGGAGGCGGGGTTCGCCGGGGAGAGCCACCTGACGCCCGACGACCCGCGCCGCTCGTTCCGCGACGGCAACCACAAGCCGGAGCTGATCGTCGCCCTCAGCGGCCGCTTCGAGGCCCTCGCCGGGCTCCGTGACCCGTCGGACACCCTGCGCCTGCTCTCCTCCTTCGGGGACGGCGCCGGGATCCGCGCGCTGCGTGCCCGGCTGTCGGCCGGCGGGGATCCCCGCCAGACGCTGCGGGGCACGATCGGCTGGCTGCTCTCGGGGGCGGCGCCGGAGAGCGTCGCCGAGGTGTGCCGTGCCCTCGATGCCGGCGATCCGGCCGTTCCGGGCGCAGAGGGCGTGCCGGGGGAGCACGGCGCTCCTCCGGAGCAGGGGGACGCGCAGGCTCTCCGGGCGGTGCGACGCATCGCGCGGGCGTATCCCGGGGACCCCGGCGTCGTCGTCGCCCTGCTGATGAACCACGTGGTGCTCCGGCGGGGCGACGGCCTCTTCATCCCCGCCGGTGTGCTGCACACCTACCTCGACGGCCTGGGCGTGGAGATCATGGCGGCCAGCGACAACGTCCTGCGCGGCGGGCTCACCCCCAAGCGGATCGACGTGCCGGGCCTGCTCGCCGTGCTGGACCCGGCACCCGCCCGGCCCGCGCTGCTGCAGGCCGATCCCGCCGGCCAGTACGCCGTCCCGGTGCCGGACTTCTCCCTGCGCCGACGGACGGTGGCCGGGGCGGTGCCGGTCCACCTCGCCGGTGCCGGCATGGTCCTGGTGACCGCCGGTGCGGTGACGGTCGACGGCATGCCGGTCCCGGTGGGGCAGGCGGCCTTCGTCGCCGAGGACGAGTCCCCGGTCCTGGTGGACGGCCACGGCGAGGTGTTCCTGGCGGCGCCCGGCGCGTGAGACGCCCGGACGGGTCCGTCCGTCGTCACGGGCCGAAGCCCGTCCCGACCGGGTCCGGCGGCCGGAGCGCGCGGGCACGAGCGTTCTCGTGCGGGCCGGGGAGCGTCCTCGGCGGCCTCGGAGTGAGGGGCATGGCCGGACCGCCGCGACACGCCGGGAGAGCCGGTGAAGATTAAAGAGAAACTTGAGGGTTTACCATTCGCGACTTGACCGCAGCGAATCACACGGGTGTAATTAGTGAGAACGAACGGTTCGGAGCGAGCCGGGGCTGGAGAACGAGATGACGGGTTATCGATCCGCTGTGCCGGAGGACTGGTCCAGCGATCCGATCAATCTCGGCGTACCCGGAGTCCGTCGTGCCGAGCCCGAGGAGGACAGCGCGCTGGCCTGGCAGGCCGATGCCCTGTGCGCGCAGACCGACCCTGAGGCGTTCTTCCCCGAGAAGGGCGGATCCACGCGCGATGCGAAGCGGATCTGCACCTCCTGCGAGGTGCGCAGCCAGTGCCTCGAGTACGCGCTGCAGAACGACGAGCGCTTCGGCATCTGGGGCGGGCTGAGCGAGCGGGAGCGCCGCAAGCTCAAGCGTCGCGCGAGCTGATCCGGTCCCGCATCCCCCGGCGGGGAGGATCCGTGCGCGATCGAAGCCCGCGACGCGCGGCCGTGGTCACCGATCGTCCGCCTCCGCGCGCTTAGGCTGTCCAGGTCATGCCAGCCCGCGTTCACGTCGTTCTCGTCGCCCGTGCGGCCCGGGACACTCGGGCGCAGCTTCTGCGCACGCTCGAGGTCCTCGCCGCCCAGACCCGCGCGCCCGACGCGGTCACCCTCGTCTTCTGCGGAGACACCGCGTCGGTCCGGGAGAGCGCGGCGGTGATGCGCGCCGTCGAAGCGGTGATCGAGGCGCCCGCGGCCACCTCGTTCGCCGCAGCGACGGCGCTCGCCTTGCCGCGCATCCCCGAGGGCAGCGCGATCTGGCTGCTCGCGCAGGACACCGAGCCCGCCCCCGACGCCCTGGCGCATCTTGTCGGCGCCCTCGAACGGGCCCCGTCCGCGCTGCTGGCCGCCCCCAAGCTCCTGCGTGCGGAGGAGGAGGGGATGCTCGCCTCGATGGGGGTGAGCATGACCCGTCTGGGACGATCGGTGGAGCTCGCCTCCGGAGAGCTCGACCAGGGGCAGCACGACGGGCTCGACGACGTCCTGGGCGCCGATGTGCGAGGGCTTCTCGTGCGGAGCACCGCGACCGCGGCGCTGCAGCCGGATCGCGCACTCGCCGGCGTCGACGAGGGACTCGACATGGGCGTGCGCGCCCGGCTCGGCGGGGGACGCGTCGCGCTCGCACCCGCGGCGCGCCTGACGGTGCGCGCGGACGGCCCGGCGGCACCCCCGCGCCGCCCGCTCGGCCGCGCCTACGCCTCGCGCACGGCGCAGCTCCATCGCCGTCTCGTCT
>JBEBWQ010000132.1:0-6731 GCA_040392075.1 Microbacterium sp. | reverse complement strand
CCCGGCAGCACGCAGACCTACGATCTCCAGCAGATGGTCGGCTGGGCCGGCAAGGAGGACTGGCCGAGCGTGCAGTACCAGACCTCCTACGCGGGCGACCAGTTCACCGTGGTCCAGCAGGGGCAGACCGTCACCGTGACCGCGCTCGACGCCGCGCGCCCGGGCCGCGAGGAGCAGGTCGCGCTCACCCTGCCCAGCCACCCCGACACCCGCGCCGCGAGCCTCGTGCTCACCGTGGGACCTGCGCCGTCGACCCTGCCCAAGGGCGGCTCGGTCGCCCAGTCCTGCTCGCAGTCGGGCGGCAACACCTCCTGCACGATCCCGGTGATCGGCACCGGCGGCGAGGTGAACCCGCTGCCGGGCACCCCGCTGCGCCTCGTCGGGGTCTCCGGGCCCGCCGGGTGCACCGGCGTCTCCTTCTCGGTGGCCGGCGCCTCGGCCGTGCTCGCCTCGTGGAGCGGCGACGCCCCCGGCGCCGCCGAGTGCACCGGCTCCTTCGTCGTGGAGGACGCGCAGGGCCGCCAGTCCAGCGGCGACCGCAACGGACAGGTGATCCTCGACCTCCAGGGGCTGCCGGCGACGCCCACCCGCCTGGAGTGGACCGGCTACTCCGAGAGCACCGTCAGCCTGCGCGTGACCTCCGACACCTCCTCCCACCCCGCGGTGGAGGGCTACCGGATCCTCTCCGGGGGGACGGTGGTCACCACCTGTCCCGCCTCCGGCGTCTGCCCGGCGATCCCGGCGACGATGGAGGAGCCGGCCGCCTACGAGGCCCGGGCGTTCAGCTCGGTGGGCGAGTCACGCGCGTCGACCAGTCCCGTCACCGCCTGGGCGTTCAAGGCCCCGCGGGCCCCCACCGGCTCGTCCTTCCAGCCGGTGCCCACCGGCGACGGCGCGGGCGGCGTGGCCGAGATCACCATCACCGGCATCGACCCCTCGACCGGGGAGCTGCGGATCTCGGGCGGCGCCGAGGGCGACCGCACGGTCTCCGCCGGCGGGCAGGCGCAGGTCACCTTCACCTACCGCGTCGGATCGAACACGCCGGCCACCCTGACCGCCACCCCGGTCACCCGCTACCCGCTGCCGCCGGTCGAGGGCAGCGGCTCGCAGGTCGGCACCGCGCTGTCGGTCGTCGCGCACGGCCTGGGGGCGCCGACGCTCACGCTGACGGCGACCGCCAGCACGGACGGCGATCCCGGATCGGTGACCGCGACCCTGCAGGCCGGCGCCAACGGCACCCTGTCCGGCAGCCGGGTCGTCGCCGGCGCCGTCATCGCCGGGCAGTGCCGGGCGACGGACGACGTCGCCGCGGGCGGCGGCCACGAGGTGGTCTTCGACGGGCTGGAGCCCTGGGAGACGTACACCGTCACGGCCTGCGCCGAGACCCTGTACAACGGGCAGAGCTTCGGATCGACCAGCACCCGGGCCGACGCGCGGCCCACCACCGGCATCCCCGCCCCGTCGGGCACCACCACCTACACCGTGCCGGGCGAGTACGTCCAGCGCGGCAACGTGTACGAGTGGACCGGCCGGATCACCGGGCCCTCGATCTCCCCCGTGCGGTTCTTCCGGGTGTATTACAGCGCGGACGGCGGCGGGCTCACCGAGGACTTCGGCAGCCTGTTCCGCGTGGGCAGCCACCCCGGCTCGATCCAGGCGGTCTTCTGCCGCGGCGAGAGTTGCGGGCCGGGCACCGCGATCACCCCGACGGGGGCGGCGTATCAGGCGCGTGCGACGTTCCCGACCGAATCCTGCACGACGGGCCAGCCGACCAGGCCCGCGGCATCGGTCAGCGCGAGCCCGGGCGACTACGAGGTGTCGTCCGCGTGGGACGGCGACTCGCTCGTGTACACGCTCATCTGGAAGAACGCGCTCGCCGGGCTGCAGGACGTGTCGGGGGACGGGGCCTACGTGCTCACCTGCACCCCGCCGCCACCGGACCCGGAACCCGAGCCCGAAGAACCGGAAGAGCCGCCCGCCGGCCCCTGACCCCCATCTGACGTCCCTCGACCCCGCCCCCTGGGCGGACCGAACCCCCGGAGAGAAACCCCATGACCCTCACCTCGGAGCAGACCACCTGGTTCCAGGAGACCTTCCGCACCCTCGTGGACAACGTCGAGCAGGTCGTGCTGGGCAAGCGCCATGTGATCGAGCTCGCCTTCTCCGCGATGATCTCCGAGGGCCATCTGCTGCTGGAGGACTTCCCCGGGACCGGCAAGACCTCGCTGGCCCGGGCCATGGGGCAGAGCGTCCAGGGCACGAGCAGCCGGATCCAGTTCACCCCCGACCTGCTCCCGGGCGACGTGACCGGCATCACCGTCTACGACCAGAAGAAGGGCGAGTTCGAGTTCCACCCGGGGCCCATCTTCGCCAACATCGTCCTTGCCGACGAGATCAACCGCGCCTCGCCCAAGACCCAGTCGGCGCTGCTGGAGGTCATGGAGGAGGGCCAGGTCACGGTCGACGGCGTCAGCCGGTCCGTCGGCGTGCCCTTCCTCGTGGTCGCCACGCAGAACCCGGTCGAGCAGGCGGGCACGTACCGCCTGCCGGAGGCGCAGCTGGACCGCTTCCTCCTGAAGACGAGCCTCGGCTACCCCGACCACGCCGCCACCGTGCGCATCCTCCAGGGCGCCGGCTCCGGGAAGCGCGAGGTCACCCCCGTGGTGACCCCGCAGGGCGTGGTGAGCATGGCGGACATCGCCCGTGACGTGTACCTCAACCCGCTGGTCCTGGACTACATCGCCCGGATCGTGGAGGCCACGCGCCTGGCCACCGAGGTGCGCCTGGGCGTGAGCGTGCGCGGCGCGATCGCCCTCACCAAGGCGGCGAAGACCTGGGCCGTCGCGCACGGTCGCGGCTACGTCACGCCCGACGACATCAAGGCGCTCGCCGAGCCGGTGCTCGCCCACCGCCTCATCCTCGACCCGGAGGCGGAGTTCGACGGCGTGACCGCCAACCAGGTGATCGGCCAGGTCATCCTCGACACCGTGCCCCCCAGCAGCGCCGTCTCCTCGAGCGGCGCCGTGCCCCCGAGTCAGGGCGAGGCCGGGTGAGCATCGACGCGGATTCCCGTCTGACGCGCACCGCTCAGGTCACCGGCACGACCGGCAGCACCGGCGGCACGACCCGGACGCGGTACTCGACGACCCGCCAGACCACCGTCCTGGCGGTGCGCGGCGTGCATGCGTGGCGCCGGATCGCGCGGGCCCTGGCGGATCTCTGGCGGCGCATCACCACCACCGTCACCCCCGCCGGCTGGCTCATGCTCGCCGTCGCGGCGGCGGGCCTCGCCCTCGGGCTCGCGTTCGGCTGGATCGAGTTCGTCGTCGCGGGCCTCATCGCCCTCGTGCTGCTGGTCCTCTCGGTCCCCTTCCTCTTCCGCGGCCGGGCGTACGAGGTCGACCTCGTGCTGGAGCACGACCGCGTCGTCGCCGGCACCGCCGTGCAGGGCGCGCTCACCGTGCGCACCACCCGGGGCGGCATCGTCCTGCCCGGCCGGGTCGACGTCCCGGTCGGGGAGGGGCTGGTGGACGTGTTCGTGCCGATGCTCCGGCCGGGTCAGGTGCACGCGGAGAACGTGGTCATCCCCACGCACCGCCGCGGGATCATCACGGTGGGCCCGGTGCGCACGGTTCGCGGCGACCCGCTCGGCATCCTCGCGCGGGAGACCACCTGGGCCGACACCCACACCCTCTACGTGCACCCGGTGACCACGGCGCTGCGCAGCACGAACACCGGCTTCATCCGGGATCTGGAGGGGAGCGCCTCGCGCACCGTCGTCGACGCGGACATCTCGTTCCACGCGATCCGGGAGTACGCGCCGGGCGACTCGCCCCGGCAGATCCACTGGAAGTCCACCGCGAAGACCGGCACCCTCATGGTGCGCCAGTACGAGGAGACCCGCCGCTCGCGCATGGTCGTGGTCCTGGGCGTCGCGGATGCGGAGTTCGCCGGCGACGACGAGTTCGAGATGGCCGTGAGCGCCGTCGGGTCCCTCGGCGTCCGCGGCATCCGCGACGGCCGCGACGTCGACGTGATGATCGGCGGCGAGGTGCCCGAGTTCGCCCGCCGCGCCGTCCGCAGCCTGCGGGAGCTCGCGACCGTGAGCACGCGCACTCTGCTCGACGACCTCGCCGGGGTCGATCGCGCGGAGTTCGTCACCCCCCTGGCCGACGTCGCGGAGCTCGCCCGGGAGGCCCGGCCCGACGTGTCGGTGGCGATCCTCGTCTGCGGATCGACGCTGACCGCGCGGGATCTGCAGCACGCGGCCATGGCCTTCCCGCCGGAGGTCTCGGTCCTCGCGGTGGTGTGCAACCCCGAGGCTGAGCCCGGGATGCGCACGCTCGGCTCCGTCTCGGTGCTCTCGATCGGCCTGCTGGACGATCTGCGGCACCTCCTCGCCCGCGGGGCGCAGTCGTGAGCGCGGCCCAGGCGCCGCGTGCGGCGCAGACCCGCCGCGCGCAGCGACCTTCCGGGCCGCGCTCCCGCACGGCCCTGCCGCCGACGCGCTTCCTCGTGCTCTCCTCTCTCTTCCTCAGCGGCATCCTGCTGATCGGCGCCGTGGCGACCTGGCCGATCTCCCGCGACCCCGCCTTCCTCGTGCTCGTCGGGGCGGCCCTGGTCCTCGCCCACCTCATCGCCCTCGCCGCACTGCGCTGGCGCTGGCGCGCCGGGATGATCGTGCTGGTCACCGCCGGCGTCTATCTGGTCGCGGGCCTTCCGCTGGCATCCCCGGGCTCGCTGCGGAACCCGTCCGAGATCGGACGCGGGTTCCTCGGCGTGCTCACCGCCCCGGTGACCGGATGGAAGGACCTGCTCACCCTCGAGCTCCCGGTCGGCAGCTACCAGAGCGTGCTGGCCCCGATCCTCCTGGTCTTCCTGGGGTCCGGGACCGCGGCACTGGCGATCGCCTGGCGCGCCGCGCGGCTCTGGCCGCTCGCCGCGCCGGCGGCGCTGGTCCCCACCGTCTTCGGGGTGCTCTTCGGGTCGAGCCTGCTGCGTCCCGCGCCGGACTGGTGGCCCTCATCTCCCGGGTGGCCCCGCGCGCCGGCGGGACTGGTCGAGGTGCTCGTGGGGGCGGCGGCGGTGCTGCTGGCCCTCGGATACACGGTCTGGCGCATCCGCGACGAGCGCCGTCGCGCCCTGCGCATCGCCGAGGAGGCGAGCGGGGTGCGCAGCGCCGGCGGCGCGCGCTCCGTGATCGCGACCCGGCTGGCGCTGGGCGGCGGCATGATCGTGGTAGCGACGGTGGTCGGCCTGCTGGTGGCACCGCTGCCGCTGGTCGGGCATACCCGCGACGTGCTGCGCGTGGCCGTGGACCCGCGGGAGGAGATCGCGCGCGCGTCCAGCCCGCTCATGCAGTTCCGCTCCTACCGCGCCGACGAGGCGTTCGACGCGGTGCTGTTCACGGTCGTCTCCGCCGACGCCGTCGACCGGGTCCGGCTGGCGACGCTGCCGTTCTACGACGGGGTGGCGGCGCGGGTCATCGATCCCGCCGATCCTGCCGGCTCCGCCTTCCTCCGGGTGCCGGCGATGCTCGCCGCGCCGGCGGACACGACCCCCGTCGAGGTCGAGGTGGAGATCGGCGCCTACGACGACCTCTGGGTGCCGCTGGTCGGCGCGCTCACCGGGATCGACTTCGAGGGCGAGCGCGCCGTGGCACTGGGAGACGGGTTCTTCTACCAGCGCGATGGCGGGATGGGCGTGGACCTGGCCGACCCCGGACTCGCCCCCGGCGTGCGGTACCGGCAGTCCGGCGCGGTGAGCGAGAGCCGTCCCGCACCCGCCCAGCTCACCCCTGCCCGGCAGGGACCCGCGCTGCCGGAGGACCTCGTCCCGGAGAGCCTGGTGGAGTGGGTGCGCGAGCAGGAGGCGCCGACCGGCGGGGCGGGTCTGTCCGTCCTCGTCGAGCGCCTGCGCGCCCGCGGCTTCCTCAGCCATGCGCTGACGGTGGACGAGGGATCGGTGCCGCAGTGGATGGCGGCCCTCGGCGACTACACGTTCCAGCCCAGCCGCGCCGGGCACTCGACCGACCGCATCGATCGCCTTTTCACAGCGCTGCTCGACAAGCAGAGCGAGGTGGGCGGGAGCGACGACGCGGCCCTCGTGGCCGGCGTCGGCGACGAGGAGCAGTTCGCCGTCGCGGCGATGATGATCGCCGACCAGCTCGGCTTCGCCTCCCGGATCGTGATCGGAGCGCGGCTGGCGACCGACGACCCGGCGCTGCCGGCGTGCGCCGACGGGGTGTGCCGCGGCGAGGACGTCTCGGCGTGGATCGAGGTGCAGGACGCGGGCGGCGCCTGGGTCCCGATCGACGTCACCCCTCAGCACGAGTACGCCATGGCGCCCGACACCGAGCAGCGCCGCGATCCGCAGAACGCCACCGAGGTGCGCACGGAGCGCGCCGAGCAGGTGCCGCCCGCCCGTGCCCTGCCCACCGACAGCGTGGAGCGCGAGGACGACGGCCCCTCGCCCGTGGACTTCAGCGCCCTGTGGGCCGGCGTGCGCATCGCGGCGATCTCGCTGCTCGGACTGGTGGTGGTCCTCGGGCCCTTCCTGCTCATCCTCGGGCTGAAGGCCTGGCGCCGCCGGTCGCGACGTCAGGCGATGAGCCCGGTGGAGCGCTTCACCGGCGGCTGGGAGGAGTACGTCGACGCGGCCGTGGACCATGGCCACCCGGCTCCGCGCACCCAGACCCGCCGGGAGCTGGCCGTCCTGTACGCCGCGCCGGG
>JBEBWQ010000131.1:0-6771 GCA_040392075.1 Microbacterium sp. | reverse complement strand
CCAGAGGCCTTCCTCGGTGGGCGGGGAGTGGTGCGCAGCCGGGAGCACCCGGAGTGGTAGCCTGGGCTCGTTATCGCCCGACGCCACTGGCGTCGGGTGTTTGTTTACCCTGATGCGAGATGGTGATCACATGGCACTTGCACGTCTGCACGGCGGTCCTCTGGACGCCCAGATCCTCCCCCTGGACGATGAGACCAAGGACAGCCTGATCGTGCCCTACGGCGCGACCCAGGTGGTGTACCAGCGCAAGGGCGATGCGGCCAACACCGGCAAGCACGACGGGCCGACCGAGGTGTCCTTCTGGTTCATCGAGTCCAGCGACGACATCACCCCCAACGACGACTGAGACCCCGGTGACGGCAGGAACGGAGCAGGGCCGGGTCGCCGGCACGGAGGGCGCCCGCAGCCTGGAGGTGGAGCGGAAGTACGACGTCGAGGTCGGGACCCGTTTGCCTGACTGGTCGGGCCTCCCCGGCGTCTCCTCGGTCTCGGCGGGGGACGAGCGGGAGCTCGACGCGCGCTACCTCGACACCGCCGATCTGGCGCTCGCACGGGCCGGAGCGGCGCTGCGGCGGCGCACCGGGGGCCCGGACGCCGGCTGGCACCTGAAGGGTCCCCGGCGCGGCGACGGACGCCTGGAGACCGCCTGGCCCCTCGGCGAGGACGACACGGTCCCGGAGGGCGTCGCGGCGGCCATCGCCGAATGGACGCGGGGGAGACCTCTCGCGCCGCTCGCCCGGATCGAGAACGCCCGCACCGCCTACCTCCTGTGCGATGGGCGGGGCGGGGTCGTCGCGGAGTTCGTGGACGACCGGGTGCGCACCGTGAACCTGCGCACCGGTCTCGCCCAGCGCTGGCGGGAGTGGGAGCTGGAGCTGGGTCCGGCGGCCCCCGCGGACGAGGCGGGACAGGCCGCCCTCTTCGCCGCCGCCGAGGCCGTCGTCCGCGCGGCCGGCGGGCGGCCCGCTGCCTCCGACTCCAAGCTCGCCCGCGCCCTCGGCGCCTGAGACGCCTGCCTCGGCAGGTTTTGGGAAGAGAGAGAAGGACGTCGAGTCCGGCAGGAGCGAGGATGAATGAACATTTTTCCTCGTAGCTGCGCGTTTCCGCCGCGGGCATGGGCGCACGGCGTGCGCCGATGATCTGGCGGTTCTCCGCAGGGCCGCCAAGATGGGGTGATTACTCGTTCAACGCCGTTGCCGCGTTGCCGGACGACCTGTGCCCCGGAGGAGAATAGTTCGATTCGAGGGGCTCCCGTCCCCGTCGGCGAGCAGAGAGCGTTTCGTGCTTTGCCCCTGGCCGTCTGCGGCGGATCGACGCGTGGCGTGAGGAATTCACTGTGCACCCGCCCATGGCGAGGTCGGCCTGGTCCGGTCGTTTGTTCTCCAGGTCCAGACCGATAGTTCTTCTGGACATAGTTCTCTGCAGTCTCTCAACCGATTCATGATCTCCAGCGAGCGATGGTGGCGTCGAGCCAGTCGTCGAAAAGCCGGACGAGGTCGATGTTGGTTTCGAGCAACCACTGCAGCTCGAGACCATCCATGATGGCGAACAGGGCTCGCGCTTCGAGGTCGATGGCCGAATCTGACATGGGCTGGATCTCGCCGTTGTTGATAGCTTCGCGCAGGTGGAACCGCACCTCGGCGAGTGAGGCGGCATAGCGCTGCTGGATGAAGGAGCGAGCGGGATGGGTTGCGCTGGTTGCTTCCGTTGCCATCGTCAAGAACAGCTCGACCAGCCCGCGATGCGTGAGGTGGTAGCGCATGATCTCCCGCATGCGGTTGATATAGGCGAGACCGCTCGCAGCCTGCGCGTGATTGGCGGCCTGTTGCTGATTTAGCCAGTTGTTGAGGACCGCTGTGAGCAGCCCTTCTTTGGAGCCGAAGTGCTGCAGGAGAGCGGCGGGGGAGACCCCGACGCGTTCGGCAATGGCACGGATCGAGCCGCCGCTGTATCCGAACTCGGCGAACACCGCTGACGCGGCAGAGACGATCTCTTGTCGGCGTCGGATGCCTTTTCGGTACCGGCCTCGAATCGGCCGAGCGGGTTCCGCGTCGTGGGGGATCGGGTCCTCTTCGACGAGCGGGTCTGCGGCCATGGTGACCTCCCGAGAATCCGACTGTTGACGAAAAATTAACAATCGGTTAGATTATATCATGTTCTAAATGAACGATCGTTCATAATCTGATGTCGATCAGATCGGAGGCAGTGATGTCTGGTGGTCCCTTGGGGGTAGGTTTCATCGGTGCCGGGGCGGTGACCCAGGCGATCCATCTACCCACACTCGCCCGACTCACCGACCAGTTCCGGGTCCAGCAGATCTTCGACGTCGTCTCCGAGGTGGCGACTTCGGTTGCGGCCCGCGTGGGGAGCCGCTCGACGACTTCGCTGGAGGAGTTGCTCGCCGACGAGGCGGTGGACGTGGTCGCCGTCTGCAGCCCTCACCATCTCCATGCTGTTCAGGTGATCGCGGCGTGCCGGGCCGGAAAACGAGCTGTCCTGTGCGAGAAGCCGTTCGCCATGACTGCGGATGAGGCCGCCGAGGTCACCGCCGTGGCTTCATCGACCGGAACGGCGATCCTGGTGGGGGCCATGCACACCTTCGACCCAGCGTGGCGTGCGGCTGTGGCGGCGTGGAAGGATCTTCCCGCTACGTCTTTCGCGATCCGCTCTTCGATCGTGTTGCCTCCCAATGCCCGGTTCGTAGACTTCTCCACCGAGGTCATCAGTCGAGGTGGCGGGTTCCCTCCCGCGACGGATGTCGAGGCGCAGGCGATGCGGGTGCATGGCGCGGTGTTGGGTCTGGCTATCCACGACCTTCCCCTGGTCCGAGCTTTGCTGCCGACCTTCGACGATCTCGAGGTTCTCAGTGCCCGTTTTCTCGGCCCGATCGGGTACCACATCGTGCTGGGAGTCGGGGGCAAACGGGTAGAGCTGCATGGAGTGCTCACAGACACCTGGCAACCGGCGTGGACCTTCGAGGCGATCGCGGACGACCAGCGACTGGTGGCTGACTTCACGCCGTCTTACGTGCATGCGGGATCGGCGGTGGCGAGTCTTCAGGGCGCCGCTCAGACGATCACCTTCGGACCATACCGCAGCAACGGCTACGAGGCTGAATGGCAGGAGATGGCCGAGATCGTCCGAGGGGAGCGGCCGGCGCCCGCCACCGATTCCTTGATCGAGGATCTGCGGTTCGCGATCCAGCTGGCGGATGCCGCGGCGGATATGGTCCGAGATTCTGAGTCGAGCGGAGTGGCGGCGTGAGCGCCCTCAGGGTCGCCGCGGGAGAGGGCGCCGAACCGGTGACGGCAGCGGTGCTGTCCTCGCTTCCGATCTCTTTCGCCCCTGCGGCCGATCTGCAGGCCGCTGAAGTGGTCGTCGTAGCCGGAGTGGCCGGATGGCCGACCCGTGTCCAGCAGATCGTGGAGGGCGGAGCTGCCGCGATTGTCGTGCAACCGGAGCCCGCCGATGTCGCCCCCTTGCTGTCTTCGGTAGGTCGTGTCGCAATCGACTCCACCTGGGCCGGGAACCCCGCCACGATGTTGGCCGCCGAGCACTTCGCGACGGCAGCAGCATACGGTGGCACGCTGCTGGAGTGCCAGGTGATCATCGGCGACGTCCGTTCGGCTGGCGCCGCTCTGCTCGACGTGGCAGCACTGATCCGGTCCCTCCTTGCTCCTCTCCGTGAGCTGCGAGTTCTTCGACATGATCGGCGGGGGTTCGTCGCATCCGGGGTCGCCGGCGGTGTCGGTGTCACGCTCAGCGTGCATCGGTCCACCGCGGTTCCCGCGCAGGCCAGGGTGCGCCTGCTCACTCCCTCCGGCGGAGTCGAGGTCACCCTGCCTGATTCGGAGACGGCTCGTCCTGCCGAGATCGTGATCACAACCCCACAGGATCAACAGCTCCTGCCGACACTGTGGGAATCCCCTCATCGCGCGACCTGGCGCCGGCTGAGCGACACCCTTGCAGCCGGCACGCCCAGTGCAGATCTGAGCGAGTTCCACGCAGACCAGTGCGCTCTCGCTCATCCGTTGAGCTTGCTCAACCAATCCTGAGAGCGCCCCCTCGCCAATCATCGAAGAGCCGGCATGCGGGCCGGATGGAGACTCGCCCCTCAGGGGGTCCGTTCCGCACTGTCCCGTTGCGATTCCTCGGAGTGGCCGTCGTCGCAGGGTGTGGCGAGAGGAATTGTGCTTCTATAGAACGAAACCTTGCGCTAGGCGGCGGTACTTTTAACGATTAGAGTTATAAGTGAGAGAAGTGCTACTGAGATCGCAGGGCAGAGGAGTGATGGACATGGCGAGAACCGGCCCCGTCGGTGTGGGGATCATCGGTGCGGGAATGATCAGCGATACCTATCTTCAGCATCTGAAGAGCTTTCCGGATCTCGTCATTCACTCGGTCGGTGACCTCGAGGAGGCACGGGCGCATCATCAAGCCGATAAGTGGAACGTCGCTGAGGCCGGACTTCCGCAGACGGTCCTGGAGAATCCTGAGGTCGAGATCGTCGTGAACCTCACGATTCCGGCCGCGCATGTCGACGTTTCGAGCCGCGCGCTCTCCGCAGGAAAGCACGTGTGGAGCGAGAAACCTCTCGGAGTGGATCGAGAGGAGGTTCGGGGCCTGCTGGACCTTGCTCGGAAGATGGGACGGCGCATCGGCGTCGCACCCGATACGATCCTCGGTCCCGGCGCCCAGACGGCGCTGCGCGCGATCCGGGACGGCGCGATCGGCACACCGGTCTCGGCGAGCACGGTGATGCAGTTCGTCGGCCCCGACATCATGCATCCCAACCCGGAGTTCCTTTTTCTCCCCGGTGCCGGTCCCCTGTTCGATATGGGGCCGTACTATCTGAGCACGCTCGTTTATGCGCTCGGTCCGATCATGGAGGTCGTCGCCGTTGGATCGACTCCGCGTGTCGAACGCCGTGTTCGAGTCGGGGAGCGGGCGGGGACGGTCTTCCCCGTAGGGGTGGCCACCTCGGTCTCCGTCCTGATGAACTTCGCGAGCGGTGTCATCTCGCAGAGCACCCTGAGCTTCGACTCTCCTATCACCCGGTACGGTGTCGTCGAGATCAGCGGAACGGAAGGGACCATCGTGCTCCCGGATCCCAACTCCTTCGGAGAAGAGGTCCGACTTTTCCGGGCGCCCTCGTCATTCCCTTGGCCGAAGCCGCAACCCTTCGAGGTGATCGAGCCGATCTACGCAGAGGCATCGGGCCGCGGGATCGGCGTGCTGGACATGGCGCGATCGATCAGGTCGCAGCGACCGCATGTTGCCAGCGCGGAACTTGGTTCCCACGTCCTGGACGCGATGGCCGCGATCAAGGAGTCCCTGGAGGAGAAACGGTTCGTCCCTATCGAGAGCTCGGCCCCCGTGGTGCCATTGCTTCCGGAGGACTTCGATCCATACAGCGCAACGCTGTGAGCGACTGACGCGCTTCTGCCGGCGACGGAGGCGGCGCACCCGGAATCTGGATCCGAGAGCACCGCCTCCGTTCTGAGCACGGACCCCGACGGCTGTTCGGGACCGCCGTTACTCGTTCGCGAGCACCGCGGCACGTTGCTCTCGGCGAACCCTCTGAGCGGCAGGATCCGGAATCGGCGCGCTCATGAGCAGCTTTCGCGTGTAGGGGTGCTGCGCTGCCGAGGTGACTTGTTCCGAGGTGCCCGTCTCAACGAGTTCACCTCGATACATCACGATAACGCGATGGCTGATGTGACGGATGACGCTGAGGTCGTGCGAGATGAAGAGATAGGCGACGTCCGTCGCCTCCTGGATCTCAATGAAGAGGTCGAGCACCGTCGCCTGGGTCGACAGATCCAATGCGGAAACGGGCTCGTCGCACACGATGAGCTTCGGTCGCAGCGCGAGCGCGCGGGCGATCGCGATCCGCTGGCGTTGCCCGCCGGAGAACTCTCGCGGGAGCCGCCGTATCGAGTCTGACGGGAGGTGCACCCGGTCCAAGAGCTCGCTGATCCGATTCCGCGCATCACCACGGCTCACCCCCTGCGCGGTGAGCGGCTCCGCCAGGATCTGCTCGATGGTGAGCGACGGGTTCAACGATGTGTACGGGTCTTGGAAAACCACCTGAATGTCGCGGCTGAGCTTCCGGCGCCGGGCTCGGTCGGCGTGTGCGATGTCCTCGCCGTCAAAGTGGATCGTGCCGCGATGTACAGGGGCAAGCCCGAGTACGGCGCGCCCGAGGGTCGTCTTCCCGGATCCGGATTCTCCGACGAGGCCCAGGGTTTCTCCGGCCGCGATGTCCAGGTTGATCTCTTTCAGGGCCTGGAACGGTGGTCTGCGCCATCCCTTTTGGGGGAAGAGGACCTCCAGGTCACGGACGCGGAGGAGCGAGACGTCTTCGTTCACTGCTGTACCTCCGTGCGAAACGTGCCGAGAGGGGGGCGCGCTGGTCCGCCCTCGAGGGTGGACCCGAGCAGCATCTGGGTATAGGGGTGCTGCGGATCGGAGAAGATGCTCTGGACATCGTCCACCTCGACGACGCGGCCCGATTGCATGACCGCTACGCGATCGCACAGGTCGGCGACGACGCCGAAGTTGTGAGTGACGAGCACGACAGCCATGTTCCGTTCCTTCTGGAGATCGCGCAGCAGGTCCAGTACTTCTGCTTGCACCGTCACATCGAGCGCTGTGGTGCACTCATCCGCGATGAGGAGTTCCGGGTCGCAGGACACGGCTCCGGCGATGAGGACTCGTTGTGCCATGCCCCCCGAGATCTCATGCGGGTACGCCTGGAACGTGCGGAGC
>JBEBWQ010000130.1:0-6773 GCA_040392075.1 Microbacterium sp. | reverse complement strand
GCCGGTCTCACCCCGCTCCCGCCGCCCCTGTGGCCCCCCCCCCCCCCCCGGGGGGGGGGGGCCCCCCCGTCCGTGGCCCGGGGGAGCACCCGACGTTCAGAGCCTGACGTTCAGAGGATGCGGCGCGGGTCCTCCGAACGCGCGTCGATCACCCGGGGACGAGGCGCAGGGCGCGGTCACACCGCGCGCAGCACCGCGACCACGCGGCCGAGCACCGTGGCCTCGTCGCCGAGGATCGGCTCGAAGGCCGAGTTGCGGGGGAGGAGCCAGGTGTGGCCGTCGCGGCGGCGGAAGGTCTTCACGGTCGCCTCGTCGTCGAGCATCGCCGCGACGATCTCGCCGTTCTCCGCCGTGTTCTGGGAGCGGACGACCACCCAGTCGCCGTCGCAGATCGCCGCGTCGATCATCGAGTCGCCGCTCACCTTCAGCATGAACAGCTCGCCCTTGCCCACCAGCTGACGGGGCAGCGGGAAGATCTCCTCCACCTGCTGCTCCGCGGTGATCGGGACGCCCGCGGCGATGCGGCCGACGAGCGGCACCAGGGCCGCATCGCCGACGGGCGTGGCGGTGTCGGCGGGGCTCTCCGTGCTCTGTCCGGGGAGGTCGATGAGGACCTCCATGGCGCGGGTCTTGCCGGGGTCGCGGCGGAGGTATCCGCTGAGCTCGAGCTGACCCAGCTGGTGCGTCACGCTCGAGAGCGACTTGAGCCCCACGGCGTCGCCGATCTCGCGCATGCTCGGCGGGTAGCCGTGCCGCGCGATGGAGGTCTGGATGACCTCGAGGATCGCCTGCTGCTTCGGGCTCAGGCTCTGCCGGCGGCGCGTGCGCGGGGCCTCGGCGTCGGTCTCGCTCATGGCGGCTCTCCTTGGGGCGGGTCGAGGGCGGCGGATCGAATGTCGGAGGTCGGTGATGGGGTGTCCTCAAGCGAAACCGTACCCGGTGCGCACCTCGATTCGGAAGATCTGTTCGAGCGTGTCGGAGGATTCCCGGGTCAGGTTTCGAAGAAATCTTGACGGGATTCGAAATCGAAGATATCTTCGGATCAGAGATTCGATTCCTTCCTTCTCCGGAAGGCGGGAATCGAGGATCGGCCCGAAACACTGTGCGAATCCGCGCAGAGAGGAGCAGGCATCATGAGCAGCATCGCCATCACCACCCCGGTCGCAGGTCCGCGCCTTTCCGCCGGCGGCACCCGGCTGCGTATCACGGCGCGCGGGCGTCGTGTGCTGCTCGCGCTGATCACGGTGCCGGTGGCGGCGGGCATCGCCTTCTCCGCCCTGAGCGGCGGGGTGGCGGCCGCTGCACCCGAGACGGCCGGAGCCTCGGTCTCCTTCGAGACGATCACGGTGATGCCGGGCGACACCCTCTGGACGATCGCGGGGGAGATCGCCCCCGGCGTCGATCCCCGTGAGGTGATCGACGGGATCTCCCGCCTGAACCAGCTGCGCAGCAGCGGGCTGATGATCGGTCAGCGGCTGGCGATCCCCGCGGAGTACTCGACGTCCCGCTGAGCACTCCCGGTGAGCGCCTAGCATGGAATGGTGACTGCTTCCCTCGACGACCTTCCCCTTCGCGACGATCTGCGCGGCCTCACGCCGTACGGCGCCCCGCAGGCCCCGCTGCCGGTGGCCCTGAACGTCAACGAGAACACGCATCCCGTCCCCGACGCGGTCGCGAGCGACATCCTGGACGACCTCGCCGTGGCGCTCCAGGAGGTGAACCGCTACCCCGACCGGGAGTTCACCGCCCTGCGCGAGGCGTTCGCCGACTACCTCGGCCACGGTCTGGAGGCGGCGAACATCTGGGCGGGCAACGGCTCGAACGAGGTCCTGCAGCAGGTGATGCAGGCGTTCGCCGGTCCCGGGCGCACGGTGTACAGCTTCGGTCCCACCTATTCGATGTACGCCCTGATCGCGCAGGGCACGGGAGCGCGCTGGCAGGAGGGGGAGCGGCTGCCCGACCACTCCCTGACGGCGGCGCAGGCCGCGGCACAGGTCGCCGAGGCCGACCCGGACGTGGTGCTGCTCTGCTCGCCGAACAACCCCACCGGGACGCCGATGGGCCTGGACGTGGTCGAGGCGGTGTACGAGGCGAGCCGCGGCATCGTCGTGGTCGATGAGGCCTACCAGGAGTTCGCGCCGCGCGACGCGCCCAGTGCCCTGAGCCTGCTCGAGGGACGGCCTCGGCTGGCGGTCTCGCGCACGATGAGCAAGGCGTTCGCGTTCGCCGGAGCGCGCGTGGGGTATCTCGCCGCCGACCCGGCGTTCATCGACGCCCTGCGCCTGGTCCGACTGCCGTACCACCTGAGCTCCCTCACGCAGGCCGCCGCCGTCGCGGCGCTGCGCAATGCGCCGACGATGCTCGCGATGGTCGACGACATCGTCGTCCAGCGCGACCGGATCTCCGCCACCCTGCAGGCGCTGGGCTACACCCCGCACGAGACCTGGTCGAACTTCGTGCTCTTCGGCGGCGTCGCCGACCCGAAGGCCACCTGGCAGGCCCTCTACGATCGCGGCGTCCTCATCCGCGACATCGGCATCCCCGGCCACCTCCGGGTGAGCGCGGGCACCGAGGCGGAGACGACCGCCTTCCTGGACGCCCTGGCCTCGATAGACTCAGGAGCATGAGCGCCCGCACCGCCCACCGCACCCGTACGACCTCCGAATCGAGCGTCGAGCTCTCGCTGAACCTGGACGGCGAGGGCAAGAGCAGCATCAGCACCACGGTGCCGTTCTTCGACCACATGCTGACGGCCTTCGCCAAGCACTCCCTCACCGACCTCACGATCGCGGCGACGGGCGACATCGACATCGACGCGCACCACACCGTCGAGGACGTGTCGATTGTGCTCGGGCAGGCGATTCGCGAGGCGCTGGGCGACAAGGCCGGCATCTCGCGCTACGGCGACGCCCTGGTGCCGCTGGACGAGGCCCTCGCGCAGGCCGTGATCGACATCAGCGGCCGCCCCTACTTCGTGCACACCGGTGAGCCGGAGGCGTTCGTCTTCCACCGGATCGGCGGGCACTTCACGGGGTCGCTCGTGCAGCACTCGCTCGAGTCGCTCACCTTCCACGCCGGGCTCACCGCGCACGTGCGCCTGATCTCCGGGCGGGATCCGCACCACATCGCCGAGGCGGAGTTCAAGGCCTTCGCCCGCGCGTTCCGGCAGGCCAAGGCGCCGGACCCGCTGGTCTCGGGCATCCCGTCCACCAAGGGCGCGCTGTGAGCAGGACCCCGGTCGTCGCCGTCTACGACTACGGCTCGGGGAACGTGCACTCGGCGGTCAAGGCGCTGATCGCCGCCGGCGCCGACGCGCGACTGACGGGCGACCGGACCGAGGCGCTCGAGGCCGACGGCCTGGTCGTCCCCGGCGTCGGCGCGTTCTCCGCCGTGCGCGAGGCACTGCACGCCCGTGGCGGCGATGAGATCATCGAGCGCCGGCTCGCCGGCTCCCGCCCCGTGCTGGGCATCTGCGTCGGCATGCAGGTGCTGTTCGAGCGCGGAGTCGAGGGCGGCCAGGAGACGGAGGGCCTGGGCGAATGGCCCGGCACCGTGCGTCAGCTGGAGGCGCCGGTGCTCCCGCACATGGGCTGGAACACCGTCACGCCCGACGAGGGAACCGTGCTGTTCCGCGGCATCGAGGACGAGCGCTTCTACTTCGTGCACTCCTACGCGGCGCGCGAGTGGGAGCTGGACATCATCCCGCCCTTCCCGCCCGCGGCGCTGACCTGGACCACCTATGGCGAGCCGTTCCTCGCCGCCGTCGAGAACGGTCCGCTGAGCGCGACGCAGTTCCACCCGGAGAAGTCCGGCGACGCGGGCATCCGCCTGCTGCGGAACTGGGTCGAGAGCCTGTGAGCCGCATCGGTTCGCGGACGCACGGCCGGTGACCGGCGGGCGCCGATGACCTCCCGTTCCGACTACCCTCGGATATCGTGCGCCGGGTTCGCCGCGCGACCGTGGCGCACCCCGGACTCCCCACCCGAACGAAGGACGACATGAACGATTTCGCCTCCACCCCCGCGCTGATCCTCCTCCCCGCGGTCGACGTCGCCGACGGCAAGGCCGTGCGCCTCACCCAGGGCGAGGCCGGCACCGAGACGAGCTACGGGGACCCGGTCGACGCGGCCGGCGAGTGGGTCGCGCAGGGCGCGGAGTGGATCCACCTGGTCGACCTCGACGCGGCCTTCGGCCGGGGGAGCAACACCGCGCTGCTGCGCCGGGTCATCAAGCAGTACCGCGGGGTGAACATCGAGCTCTCCGGGGGCATCCGCGACGACGCATCGCTGGAGGCGGCGCTGGAGAGCGGCGCGGCGCGGGTCAACCTCGGCACCGCCGCGCTGGAGAACCCGGAGTGGGCGGCATCCGTGATCGCCCGGTACGGCGACGCGGTGGCCGTGGGTCTGGACGTGCGCGGGACGACCCTGGCGGCCCGCGGGTGGACCCAGGACGGCGGCGACCTCTGGGAGGTCCTGGACCGCCTGGAGGAGGCCGGCTGCAGCCGGTACGTCGTCACCGACGTCACCAAGGACGGCACCCTGCGCGGTCCGAACCTCGATCTCCTGCGCGAGGTCGCCGCGCGCACCGCCAAGCCCGTGGTCGCCTCGGGCGGAGTGTCCAGCCTCGACGACATCGCCGCGCTCCGCACCCTCGTGCCGCTGGGCATCGAGGGCGCGATCGTGGGCAAGGCGCTGTACGCCGGCGCGTTCACGCTGTCCGAGGCGCTGGATGTCGCGGGAGACTGAGCCCGCCGACGGCTCGGCCCCCGGACACGACTCCGCCGAAGTGCACGACCCCGCCGCCGGGCACGTGTGCGGTCCGGACGGACACGCGCACGGCGCGCCCGGCGACAACCTCGCTGACTCCGCCGGAGTGCCGTGGGCCGGACGCGCGTTCCAGGAGAACCCGCACGCCGCCGACGACGGCTCGGCCGACCCCGCGCTGCTCGACGCGCTGCTCCGCTTCCGTTCGGGGGAGGGGAGCCAGAGTGAGGTGGTCGACGCCTTCCGCTCCGCTCGCGTCCTGGTGCCGCTGATGGCCGAGAAGGGCGAGGAGGGCGTCTCGCCCACGGGGCTCGTGGTGGACAAGACCCAGGAGCTGTCGCTCGTCACGGTCGCCGCTCCCGACGGCCGGCGCGTGCAGCCGGTGTTCACCTCGGTCGAGGCGATGGCCGCCTGGGATCCGCAGGCCCGGCCGATCCCCGCCGAGGCCGTGCGCACCGCGCTGGCGGCCTCGGCCGACGACACCGATCTCATCGTGCTCGACCCCACCTCGCCCACCGAGTTCGTGATGCGGCGTCCGGCGGTGTGGGCGGTCGCCCAGGGGCAGCGCTGGGAGCCGAGCTTCCTCTCCCCCGAGGTGTTCGAGGGGCTGCGCGCCTCGATCGCCTCGGAGCTGGCCGTCATCGACCTCGCGGTCGCTCCCGGCGATCCGGACGCGCGCCTGCGCGGCCCGGAGCTCGTCGTCGAGCTCGAGCTGGTCCAGGGCCTGGAGCGCGAGGCCCTCGACACGGTGCTCTCCCGCCTGGCGCAGCGCTGGGCCGCCGACGACCGCATCGCCGTGCTGGTGGACTCGCTGAGCATCAAGCTCCGCCGCAGCGTGGACTGAGCGGCCCGCCGTCCGCGCTCTCCGGGGAGCGCCCCCTCGGGGCGCGGCGCGCACGTTCTCACGAGGAGATATGCCGGGGCGAGGGGCGGGCCGCGCAGGCGGGCGTCCTCGTTCCCCCGCATCTCCTCCGCTCGGCCCCGCTGGGCGAGGGCGGTGTCCTCGCCCAGCGGGCGGTGCTCAGGTGACCGGCCCGGTCCACTTCTCGCCCGGCCCCTGACCGATCGGGTCGGGGATGGCGGACGCCTCGCGGAAGGCCAGCTGGAGCGAGCGCAGGCCGTCGCGGAGCGAGCGGGCGTGCATGTCGCTGATCTCCGGGGCACCGGCGGTGATGAGGCCCGCCAGGGAGTTGATGAGCTTGCGCGCCTCGTCCAGGTCGGTCTGCGACTCCGGGTCGTCGGCGAGCCCGACCTTGACGGCGGCGGCGCTCATCAGGTGCACCGCGGCGGTGGTGATCACCTCGACCGCCGGCACGTCGGCGATGTCCCGGGTGGCGGCCGCGGCGGCCTCGGCCTGCCGCTCCCAGCGCTCCTGCCGTTCGTCGAGGGGCTGGTCGGGGGCGGCGTCGTCCGGGGGAATCGTCACGGTGCTGTGCTTTCTGTTAGACTGTGGCGGGCTTCGGCGCCGTCAGGCTCCGATACGACAAGAGGATTCACTTCCCACCCGCGCTTGCCGCTCCAGGCTACCGGGTTCTGCGCTCCGCGGTTCGATCCGCAGAATGGGCGCATGGCCGGCCGTCTGAGCGCCGGTGGGTGGGGATGGGTCGCTTGTCGCCCGTGACGCACGGCGCGTCGCGGCGGCTCCCGCACCGTCTAAGGAGTTCCGTATTAGCGATCCCCGCATCAACGATCGCATCCGCGTCCCCGAGGTCCGCCTCGTGGGCCCCGCGGGTGAGCAGATCGGTGTCGTCCGTATCGAGCAGGCCCTGCGACTCGCGCAGGAGGCCGACCTCGATCTGGTCGAGGTTGCCCCGAACTCGAAGCCTCCCGTGGTCAAGATCATGGACTACGGAAAGTTCAAGTACGAGGCGGCGCAGAAGGCGAAGGAAGCCCGTCGCAACCAGGCGAACACCGTCCTCAAGGAGGTGCGGTTCCGTCTGAAGATCGAGGCGCACGACTACACGACCAAGCTGAAGCGCGCCGAGGGCTTCCTCAAGGCCGGCGACAAGG
>JBEBWQ010000129.1:0-6839 GCA_040392075.1 Microbacterium sp. | reverse complement strand
GTGCGCGAGGGGGGACTTGAACCCCCACGTCCTTACGGACACTGGCACCTGAAGCCAGCGCGTCTACCATTCCGCCACTCGCGCAATCGTCGGCTCACGAGCCAACCTGTCGAGAATATCACGCGTTCACCACCACCGCGAGCCGGCCGTTCTTCGCAGATCGGCCTTTTCCTCGCGGGGAATCAGGGGTTCCTGCGGCGAGACCGCAGAGCTGCGAGCGCGGCGCGAGAGAGCGGGCGAGGAGCGGACGGAAAGGGCACCGCGGGACGGAGCGGATCGGCCCCGCACGCAGGAGCCTCGAAGCGCCGTCCCGCGGCTTCCCAGCACGGGTGGCTACGATGTCCCTACTACCGACGAGCCCGAGGGAGCCCGATGGGACTACTGGACAGCTTTGAGAAGGGACTGGAGCGCGCTGTCAACGGCGCGTTCGCCAGGACCTTCCGCAGCGGCATCCAGCCGGTGGAGATCGCCTCGGCCCTGCGGCGCGAAGCCGACACCCAGGCCGCCGTCGTCAGTCGCGACCGGATCATCGCCCCGCACAGCTATCGGGTGCGCCTGAGCCCGTCGGACGCCGACAGGATGCAGAACCTCGGCCGTGCGCTCACCGACGAGCTCCACGATCTGCTCACGCGGCACGCCGACGCCCAGGGGTACCGCTTCGCCGGTCCCCTCACGATCTCCCTGGAGGCCGACGAGAGGGTCGCCACCGGCACGGTCCAGGTCAGCTCCGGAGCCCCGGAGAGCGCGGTCACCTGGCAGGCGGTCCTCGAGGTCGACGGCGCCCGCCATCCCCTCACCCGGGCCCGCACCGTCGTCGGGCGCGGCAGCGAGGCCGACGTGACGATCGGCGACGCCGGCTCGAGCCGCAAGCACCTGGAGATCCTGTGGGACGGCGAGCGCGCCATGATGCGCGACCTCGGCTCCACCAACGGCACGAAGGTCAACGGCCAGAAGGCGCGCGAGGCGGCGCTGCCCCCGGACACCGTGCTCACGATCGGACGCACCGACCTCGTCTTCCGCGTGGTCCCCGTCGCCACGCCCTCCCGCGCCCCCCGGGTCGATGACGACATGACCCGGGCCTTCGACGGATTCGGGGACCTGCGGTGAGCGAGCTGACCCTTCTTCTGCTCCGCATCGGATTCCTGGTCCTGCTGTGGTTCTTCGTCCTGGGCGTCGTCTACGCGCTCCGGGCCGATCTGTTCGGCGTCCGGGTCCGCAAGCTCCCCGCCGACGGCGCCGTGCCCGGCCCGGCCCCGAGCGCCGCGCCGCCGGCCCCGGCCCCCTCGAAGCCGGCCACCACCGGCGGCCGCGCCACCGTGAACTCCGTGAGCCGGCTCGTCATCACCTCCGGCCCGAAGACGGGACTGGAGCTGCCGCTGGGGGCCGAGCCGCTGACGATCGGCCGCTCCAGCGAGTCCGGCCTCGTGATCCGCGACGACTACACCTCCAGCCACCACGCCCGCCTGCTGCTGTGGGGGGAGGACTGGATGATCCAGGACCTCGACTCCACCAACGGCACGTTCCTCGGCGGCGAGCGCATCGCCGCTCCGCGATCGGTCTCCATCGGCACCCCGATCAAAGTCGGGGCGACGACTTTCGAGCTGCGGTCGTGAGCTGAGGCATGGTCTTCCAGGGGTCGAGCGCCGCGATCTCCCACACCGGGAGGGTCCGCTCCAACAACCAGGACTCCGGCTACGCCGGCGCGAACCTGTTCGCCGTCGCCGACGGCATGGGGGGCCACGCGGGCGGCGACATCGCCTCGGCCATCGCGGTGCACCGGCTCGAGGGGCTCGACCGCCCCTTCGCCTCCTCCGACCAGGCACGGGCCGCCCTGCAGCACGCGGCGACCTCCGCGGCCGGCGACCTGGTGCGGGCGGCCAAGGAGCGCCCCGAGCTCTCCGGGCTCGGCACCACCGTCAGCGCGATCATCATGGTCGACGACTACGCCGTGATCGGCCACATCGGCGACTCCCGCATCTACCTCTACCGCGACGACGAGCTGACCCAGATCACCGCGGACCACACCTTCGTGCAGCGCCTGGTCGATTCCGGGCGCATCACCCCCGAAGAGGCCCGCTACCACCCCCGGCGCTCCGTGCTGATGCGCGTGCTCAGCGACATGGACATCGACCCCGAGCTGGACAGCTTCGTGATGCCCACGCGTCCCGGCGACCGGTGGCTGCTGTGCTCCGACGGGCTGTCCGGCGTGGTGGACGAGGCGCACGTCCTCAAGGCCATGCGCCTGAACCAGCCGCCCGGCCGCACCGCGGACAACCTGCTGAAGCAGGCGCTCGACGGCGGGGCCCCCGACAACGTCACGATCGTCATCGTCGACGTCGGCGGCGTGCACCCGCTCTTCTCGGGGACGCCGACGATCGTCGGCTCCGCCTCTCAGCCCGGCGGCATCGCCATCCCGGCGGCCCGTCCCGCCCGAACGAACTGGCTGCACCCGGTCCGGCAGGCGGCGAACGTCCCCAGCCACTTCGAGCCGGCCGCGGAGTACCTCGAGGAGCTGATCGAGGAGGACCGCCGCCGGGCGCGTCGTCGCCGGGTCGGCTGGATCGCCGGGGTGCTCCTCATCCTCGCCGTGCTCGCCGGGGCGCTCTTCGCGGCCTACGCCTGGACGCAGACCCGGTACTTCGTCGGCGCCGACGACGACACGGTCGTGGTGTTCCAGGGCATTCCGCAGGACGTCGGGCCGATCACGCTCTCGAGCGTGCACGCGGACACCGGGATCCTGCTGGCGGACCTCCCGCCGTTCCAGCGCGCCGAGGTGATGCGCACCATCACGACCGGATCGCTGGCCGACGCGGAAGCCGTGGTCGAACGGCTGCGGCAGAGCGCCCGCGGCGCCACGGGAGGCACGAGCGGCACGCCGGAACCGGCTCCCACGGGGACGCCCGCACCGACCCCGACCCTGGAGACCACCCCCGCCGATCCCGAAGGGGGCGAGGGATGACCGCGGACGTCGCCGCCGACACCGGGGTGCTCCGGGCGCTCCGCCGGATGCGGATGCCGCAGACCCAGCGCAACCGCGAGCTCGCCCTGCTGCTGTTCGCGCTCGCGATCTCCGGCGCCGCGCTCGCCCTCGTGCAGCTGGGCGCGCTGGGCGCCATCGACCCCGCCCTGCTGTGGATCGGCGGCGGCCTGTCCGTCCTGGTGATCGCCCTGCACGTGGTGCTGCGCGTGGTCGCCCCCGGTGCCGACCCCTTCCTCCTTCCCATCGCCACGCTGCTCACCGGTCTCGGCATCGCGATGATCTACCGGATCGACATCGCCGAGAACGCGGTCGGCTGGGACGGGTACGCCCTGCGCCAGCTGGCGTGGACGGCGATCTCCCTCGCCGGGGCGATCGCCGTGGTCATCCTGCTGCGCAACTATCGGGTGCTCTTCCGCTACACGTACCTCTTCGGCCTCGTCGGCATCGTGCTGCTGCTGCTCCCCTTCGTCCCCGGCCTGGGCGTCTCGGACGCGAACGCCGACGTGTGGGTCTCCCTCGGCGGCATGTTCTCCTTCCAGCCGGGAGAGCTGGCCAAGATCGCCCTGGCGATCTTCTTCGCCGGCTACCTCGTGCGCACCCGGGAGAGCCTCACGGCCGTCGGGCGCCGCTTCGCGGGGATGACCTGGCCGCGCGCGCGCGAGCTGGGACCGGTGATCGTGGTGTGGCTGCTCTCGCTCGGCATCATCGTGATCCAGCGCGACCTCGGCACCGGTGTCCTGCTGTTCGGCATGTTCGTCGCGATGATCTACGTCGCCACCGGGAAGACCAGCTGGGTGCTCATCGGCCTCGGCCTGGTGGTCGCCGGCGCCGCCGCCGCGACGCAGGTGCTCCCGTACGTGCGCGGACGCTTCGACAACTGGATCGATGCCTTCAACCCCGAGCACCTGGACGCCGTCGGCGGCAGCTACCAGCTGGTGCAGGGCATCTTCGGCCTCGCGCACGGCGGGCTCATCGGCACCGGCCTGGGGCAGGGCCGCCCCGACATCACCCCGCTCGCGCAGAGCGACTACATCATCCCGAGCCTCGGCGAGGAGCTGGGGCTGGTGGGCCTGTTCGCCATCCTCTGCCTGTACATGGTGTTCGTCAGCCGCGGTCTGCGCATCGGCCTGGCCGGGCAGGACGACTTCGGCAAGCTCCTGGCCGTGGGGCTGGCGTTCACGATCGCGCTGCAGGTGTTCATCATGGTCGGCGGCGTCACCCGGGTGATCCCGCTGACGGGCCTGACCACGCCCTTCCTCGCCGCCGGCGGCTCGTCGCTCGTGGCCAACTGGCTGATCGTCGCCCTGCTTCTGCGCGTCTCGGACGCGGTCCGCCGCCAGCCCCGGGTGGTGATCGGATGACCAAGGAGCTCCGTCGCCTCAGCGTCGTCCTGCTGTTCATGTTCCTGGCCCTGTTCGCCGCGACCAGCTGGATCCAGGTGGTGCACGTCGACACGCTCGCCCAGCACGAGCGGAACACCCGGACCCTCTACGACAGCTACCTCATCCAGCGCGGCGCCATCATCGCCGGCGACGCGACCCTGGCCTCCTCGGCACCGGTCGACGACCCCTTCTCCTTCCAGCGGGTCTACGGCGAAGCCGACATCTGGGCGCCGGTGACCGGCTTCTTCAACCCCGCCCTGCAGTCGGCCACCGGCATCGAGCAGGCGATGAACGCGGATCTCGCCGGCACCGGAGCGAACGCCTTCTTCGCCACGATCGAGCGCCTTCTCTCCGGACAGCCGCAGCGCGGGTCCAACGTGCTACTCACCCTGGACCCGGTCGTGCAGCGCGCCGCCATGGAGGCGCTGGCCGGCTACGAGGGCGCCGTGGTGGCGATCGAGCCGGCGACCGGACGCCTCCTGGCCCTGGCATCCACCCCGGGCTTCGACACGAACCTCCTCGCCGTGCACGACGCCGAGGAGGCCGAGGCCGTCTACACGGCGCTGGAGCAGGACCCGGCGAACCCGCTCTACAACCGGGCGGTCGCCGGCGGCCTCAACCCGCCGGGATCGACCTTCAAGATCCTCGTCGCCGCAGCCGCCTACGACTCCGGCGACTTCACCCCCGACTCGACGCTCCCCAACCCGGCCGCCTACACGCTGCCGGGCACGACCACCGCGATCCACAACGCGTGGGGGGGCGCCTGCGGCGACGGCGAGACGGTCACCATCGCGGAGGCCCTGCGGCTCAGCTGCAACATCCCCTTCGCGCAGCTGGCCGTGGCGCTGGGCGACGACAGGATCCGCGAGATGGCCGAGCGCTTCGGCTTCAACCAGGAGCTCTCCTTCCCTCTGGACGTCACCCCCTCGGTGTACCCGCGGGGCCTGGACGACCCGCAGACCGCGCTCACCGGGTTCGGTCAGGGCCAGGTGATCGCCACCCCGCTGCAGATGGCGATGGTCACGGCCGGCATCGCCAACGACGGGCTCGTGATGAACCCGCGCATGATCGACTCCGTGCTGGGCAACGACCTGTCCGTGCAGCGTGCGTACGAGGACACCGAGTTCGGCCGCGCCTTCGACGCGCAGGTGGCCGACGACGTGACCCGATCGATGGTCGCCAGCGTCGAGACGGGCGCGGCGCAGGGTGCAAGAATAGACGGAATCGCGGTTGCCGGAAAGACCGGCACGGCCGAGAACGGCGACGGGCCGTACACCCTGTGGTTCACCGGATTCGCTCCCGCGGAGAACCCGCGGGTCGCCGTCGCGGTTGTCGTGGAGAACGGCGGAGGCCAGGGACAGTCCGGATCGGGAGATGGGATCGCATCCCCCGTGGCGAAGAAAGTGATAGAGGCGGTGCTGGGTAGATGAGACCAACGCAGGGTGTGTCTTTCGGCGGTCGCTACGAACTGCTTTCGCGGATCGCGGTCGGCGGCATGGGCGAGGTCTGGGAGGCCACCGATCATGTGATCGGGCGCGTGGTCGCCATCAAGATCCTCAAGGACGAGTACATGGGCGACCCGGGGTTCCTCGAGCGCTTCCGCGCCGAGGCCCGCCACGCCGCCCTGGTCAACCACGAGGGCATCGCCAGCGTCTTCGACTACGGCGAGGAGAACGGCAGCGCCTACCTGGTGATGGAGATGGTGCCCGGCGAGGCGCTGTCCACCATCCTCGAGCGCGAGGGCCCGCTCGGCGCCGACCGTACCCTCGACATCGTCGCGCAGACCGCCTCGGCCCTCCAGGCCGCGCACGCCGCGGGGCTCGTGCACCGCGACATCAAGCCGGGGAACCTCCTGATCACCCCGGACGGCCGGGTCAAGATCACCGACTTCGGCATCGCCCGGATCGCCGACCAGGTGCCGCTGACCGCCACCGGGCAGGTCATGGGCACCGTGCAGTACCTGTCCCCGGAGCAGGCCTCGGGCCACCCCGCCTCCCCCGCGACGGACACCTACTCGCTGGGCATCGTCGCCTACGAGTGCCTGGCCGGCAAGCGCCCCTTCACCGGCGAGTCGCAGGTGGCGATCGCCATGGCGCAGATCAACGAGCAGCCCCCGCCGCTGCCGGCGAGCGTGCCCCAGCCGGTGCAGAACCTCGTGATGGCGATGCTGGCCAAGAAGCCCGCCGACCGTCCCTCGTCCGCCGCCACCGTGGCGCGCGCCGCGCAGGCGCTGCGCCGCGGCGACCTGAACTCCGCGGCGATCGCCGTGCCCGCCATCGCCGCGGGCACGGCCGTGGCGGACGACGTCACACGCCTGCTCGGAGCCCCCGGCGGCGAGGACGCCACCCGCATCCTGCCGACGACCGCGCCGCTTCCCGCCGGCGTCGCCGCGGACGCCGGCGTGGCGACGAAGAAGAAGCGCAGCCCGGGGACCTGGCCGCGGACAAGGCCGATGTTGCGTTGAAGTACCGCGAGGA